>NZ_CAXPXK010000011.1:0-11567 GCF_964221125.1 Alloalcanivorax sp. | reverse complement strand
CCGTCCGGGCCGGCGACGATATAGTGGTCGACGCGCAGCTGCAGGGTGTCGCGCTGCAGCTCGCCCTCTTCGATGATGGTATGGCGCCCCCAGGCGATGCCGTTACCGATCATGCTTCGCCCACCACCCGGTCGACGATCAGGTCCGCCAGGTCCTCCACGGACAGCCGGCGGTTGGTGCTGAACCAGTTGGGGGTCCAGCCGATCATGCCGGTGAGCAGCCGCCGCATGATAAAGGGGTCGGCGTGGAAGGCCCCGGCCTTGTGCAGGCGCCCCAGCACATCCAGCCAGATCTGCTCGTAGATCTCGCGCAGCGCCAGGGCTTCCTGCTGTTTGGCCTCGCCGAGACAGCGCCACTCCGCCACCATCACCACCATCGCCTCGCGGGTGTCGCCCACGGTGGCGGTGAGCTCGGCGCGCACCAGATTGCGCAGCTGCTCCAGCGGCGTGTCCGCGTCAGCCACCGCCTGGCGCAGGCGCTCGGTATTAAAGCGGATCACCTCCTCCATCACCGCGAACAGGATGTCCTCCTTGCTCTTGAAGTGGTGGAAGATCGAACCGCTCTGAATGCCCACCGCCGCGGCGATGTCACGCACCGTGGTCCGGTCGAACCCCTTGTCCCGGAACAGATGGGCGGCGGCGCTCAGCAGCCGGCCCCGGGGCGAATTGTCGATGCCGTGAATGGCGGGTGTGTCAGGCATGTGGCGCTCCTCTTCTAGCGGCGCATTAAATCGCTGCAAGCTGCGCGCTGCAAGCCGGTTCGGGCAGGCTTGTAGGAGCGGGCCCTGCCCGCGAAAGGCAAGCGCGGCTTGCCGGCAGGATCCCAGAGGCCTCTCTAACAAAAGCACCAACAACGCCTCTGGTATCCCGCCGGGTGGCTAAAGCCACCCTTTCGCTTGCAAGCAAGCTCCCACAATGTACTACCTCTACCTCTTGCCAAACCAAGCGCTTGCTTGGTAGCTTACGGAATCATTCGCACAACAGCAATTCGGGGCACGACTTATGGCTGGACCTGTTCGCATCGGCTGCGCCGCCGGCTTCTGGGGCGACACCAACAGCGCCGCCTTCCAACTGGTCCGCCAGGGCGAGATCGACTACCTGGTGTTCGACTACCTGGCGGAGGTGACCCTGTCGATCATGGCGGGCGCGCGCATGAAGGACCCCAGCGCCGGCTACGCCCACGACTTCGTCACCCAGGTGATGGCACCGCTGGCCCGCGAGATCAAAGAGAAGAACATCAAGGTGATCAGCAACGCCGGCGGCGTCAATCCGCGCGCCTGCCGCGAGGCGCTGCAGAAGGTGTTCGCCGAGGCCGGCGTGGAAATGAACATCGCCCTGGTGGAAGGCGACGACCTCAACGGCCGCCGCGAGCAGTTCAGCGACTGCAAGGAGCTGGACACCGGCGCCGGCCTGCCGCCGGTCACCGTGACCATGAACGCCTACCTGGGCGCCCTGCCGATCCAGGCGGCGCTGGACGCCGGCGCCGACCTGGTGCTGACCGGCCGCATCGCCGATTCGGCCCTGGTGCTGGGCCCGCTGATGCACGAATTCAAATGGGCCGACGACGACTACGACAAGCTCGCCCAGGGCTCCCTGGCCGGCCATGTGATCGAATGCGGCGCCCAGTGCACCGGCGGCAACTTCACCGACTGGCGCGAGGTGCCGGACTTTCACAACATGGGCTTCCCGATCGCCGAGTGCCACCAGGACGGCACGTTCGTGATCACCAAACCGCCCGGCACCGGCGGCCTGGTGACCCCGGCCACGGTGGGCGAGCAGGTGCTCTACGAAATCGGCGACCCGCGCGCCTATATTCTCCCGGACGTGGTGTGCGACTTCACCGGCGTCACCCTGGCCCAGGACGGCGAACACCGGGTCCGGGTAAGCGGCGCCCGCGGCCTGCCGCCCACCGACACCTATAAAGTGTCCGCCACCTACCCGGACGGCCAGCGCATCACCGCCTCCTTCCTGATGGGCGGCCGGGAAGCGCCGGCCAAGGGCCGCGTGGTGGCGGCGGCGATCCTGAAAAAGACCGACGGCCTGCTCAAACAGCTGGGCATGGCGCCGATGCGCGACACCAGCGTGGAAATCCTCGGCAGCGAAACCACCTACGGCGCCCAGGCGCGCCGCGAGGACAGCCGCGAAGTGGTCGTGAAGATCGCCGCCCTGCACGACGACCGCAAGGCGCTGGGCCTGTTCGCCCGGGAAATCGCCCAGGCCGCCACCGGCATGGCGCCGGGCCTGTCCGGGCTGGTCGGCGGCCGGCCCAAGCCGATGCCGCGCATCCGCCTGTTCTCCACCCTGGTGCCCAAGGTGGACGTCACCGCCACCGTGGACCTGGACGGCACCCCCACGGAAGTGGGCGTGCCGGTGGGCACACCCCTGGACGTGGCCGGCCTGCCGGACACCAACGGCAGCGACACCGCCACCGGCGACACCAGCGTGCCGCTGGTGAAGCTGGCCTGGGCACGCTCCGGCGACAAAGGCGACCACGCCAACATCGGCGTGATGGCGCGCAAACCGGAATACCTGCCCTACCTGCGCGCCGCGCTCACCGACGCCGCCGTGGCCGACTACATGAAACACGTGCTCGACCCGGAGCGCGGCAGCGTCAGTCATTGGGAGTTACCGGGCTTCAACGCCTTCAACTTCCTGCTGCGCCACGCCCTGGGCGGCGGCGGCATCGCCAGCCTGCGCATCGACCCGCAGGGCAAGGCGTTCGCCCAACAACTTCTGGACTTTCCGGTGCCCGTGAGCGCCGACATCCTGGAAACCTTACAGTGAGGAAATTCTGAATGCCGTACCGTTCCGTATTCCGCGACGACCTGTTCGCCGGTAAGACCATCATCGTCACCGGCGGCGGTTCCGGCATCGGCCGCTGCACCGCCCACGAGCTGGCGGCGCTGGGCGCCCGGGTGGTGCTGCTGGGCCGCAAGGAAGACAAGCTCAAGGCGGTGGCCGAGGAGATCCGCGAGGACACCGGCCAGGAAGCGCTGGTGTTCACCTGCGATATCCGCGACGAGGACAAAGTCCGCGACACCGTGGCGGCGATCTACAAGCAGGTGCACCAGGTGGACGGCCTGGTCAACAACGCCGGCGGCCAGTTCCCCTCGCCGGTGGCCATGATCAGCCAGAAAGGCTGGGAAACCGTGATCCGCACCAACCTGACCGGCGGCTTCCTGATGGCCCGGGAAGTGTTCATGCAGGGCATGAACAAAAGCGGCGGCAGCATCGTCAACATCGTCGCCGACATGTGGGGCGGCATGCCCGGCATGGGCCACTCCGGCGCCGCCCGCGCCGGCATGGACAACTTCACCAAAACCGCCGCCCTGGAATGGGCCTGCGCCGGCGTGCGCGTGAACGCGGTGGCACCGGGCTGGATCGCCTCCTCCGGCATGGACACCTACCCGGAAGGCATGCAGCAGACCATCAAGACCCTGCGCGGCGCGGTGCCGCTGAAACGGCTCGGCCTGGAAGCGGAAGTGTCCTCGGCGATTACCTTCCTGCTCAGCGAAGGCGCCGCCTTTATCAGCGGCGACACCTGGCGCATCGACGGCGCCGCCAGCCAGGGCAACGTGGCCATGTTCCCGCTGCCCGACCACAAAAACTCCAAACCCTATGAC
Source organism: Alloalcanivorax sp. (assembly GCF_964221125.1). Classification (NCBI taxonomy): domain Bacteria; kingdom Pseudomonadati; phylum Pseudomonadota; class Gammaproteobacteria; order Oceanospirillales; family Alcanivoracaceae; genus Alloalcanivorax; species Alloalcanivorax sp. The sequence goes on along the minus strand of NZ_CAXPXK010000011.1, from coordinate 7,945 downwards.
GGCTTCCACCGCGCCGTGACGCCCAACGTGCTCAAGGATCTGGATTAATGCCTGTACTCGAATCCGCCCTCGACCCGAACAGCGAGGAATACCGGCAAAACCGTGACGCCCTGCTGCAGGCGGTGGAGGAATTCCGCGCCATCGAACAGCAGGTCCGCGACACCGCCGAAGGCAAACGGGAAAAATTCGAAAAACGCGGCCAGCTGCTGCCCCACGAACGGGTGGCGAGGCTGCTGGATCCGGGCTCGCCCTATCTGAGCCTGATGAACCTGGCCGGCTACAAGATGCACGACGACAAGGACGGCACCGAAGCCGGTGGCGGCACCATCGCCGGCATCGGCTATGTGTGCGGCGTGCGCTGCCTGGTCACCGCTTCCAACTCCGCCATCAAGGGCGGCACGGTGACGCCGTCCGGGCTGCATAAAACCCTGCGCCTGCAGCGCATCGCCCAGGAAAACCGGCTGCCCATGGTGAGCCTGGTGGAATCCGGCGGCGCCAATCTGAACTACGCCGCCGACGTGTTCGTGGAGGGCGCCCGCACCTTCGCCAATCAAGCGCGCCTGTCCGCCGCCGGCATCCCGCAGATCACCGTGGTGCACGGCAACGCCACCGCCGGCGGCGCCTACCAGCCCGGGCTCTCGGACTACGTGGTGCTGGTGCGCAACCGCGCCAAGATGTTCCTGGCCGGGCCGCCGCTATTGAAGGCGGCCACCGGTGAAATCGCCACCGACGAGGAGCTGGGCGGCGCGGAAATGCACACCGGCGTGGCCGGCACCGCCGAGTACCTGGCCGAGAACGACGCCGACGGCATCCGCCATGCCCGCGACATCATGAGCAAGCTGGGCCTGCGCGACACGCCGCCGGAAAACCGCGACTGGCAGGAACCGCTCTACCCGCCGGAGCAGCTGCTCGGCGTGGTGCCGGCGGACAGCAAGAAGCCCTACGACGTGCGTGAAATCATCGCCCGCCTCGCCGACGGCTCCGACTTCCTGGACTTCAAGAACGACTGGGACAGCGCCACCCTGTGCGGCTGGATCGACATCGAAGGCCAGCCGGTGGGCGTGATCGGCAACAACGGCCCGATCACCCCGCGCGGCGCCGCCAAGGCGGCTCAGTTCATCCAGCTCTGCGACCAGACCCGCCGGCCTTTACTGTTTCTCCACAACACCACCGGTTTCATGGTCGGCACCGACCCGGAGCAGAACGGCGTCATCAAGCACGGTTCGAAAATGATCCAGGCGGTGGCCAACGCCCGGGTACCGAAAATTTCCATTCTCGTGGGCGGCTCCTACGGCGCCGGCAACTACGCCATGTGCGGCCGCGGCCTGGACCCGCGCTTCATCTTCGCCTGGCCCAACGCCAAGGTGGCGGTGATGGGCGGCCAGCAGGCCGGCACCGTGCTGCGCATCGTCGCCGAAGCCAAACAGCGCGCCAACGGCCTGGAACCGGACGAAAAGGTGCTCGACATGCTGCAGCAAAGCACGGCCCAGAAACTGGACGCGCAATCCACCGCGCTCTACGGCACCGCCCGCCTCTGGGACGACGGCATCATCGACCCCCGCGACACCCGCAAGGTGCTGGCCTACGTGCTCGACATCTGCCGGCAAGCGGAGCAACGGGAGCTGAACGCCAATACCTTTGGCGTGGCACGACTGTAGAGAGCAGTTAAAAGTGAATAGTGAACAGTTAATAGCGAAAACACCGTTGCAGAAAGGCTCGGTGCGGACGGCGAAGGCCGGACCGCACCCTCTTTCGCTCTTCACTGTTAACTATTAACTGTTAACTAAAACCACCAGTTTTTTGGTTACCACTGACATCCCAGCGCTCAACAAAACGAGCCGAACAAAACACAGGACCCGACCCATGTTGTTTACTCAGGAACATGAAGAGCTGCGCCGCACGGTGCGTAATTTTATCGAGAAAGAGGTGAACCCGTTCGTGCCGGAGTGGGAAGCGGCGGGCCGTTTTCCGATCCACGACGTGTTCAAGAAGATGGGTGATCTGGGCCTGCTGGGCGTCACTAAGCCCGAGGAATACGGCGGCATGGGTCTGGATTATTCCTACGGCCTGATCGTCGCCGAGGAAATCGGCGGCGCCACCTGTGGCGGCGTGCCGTTGTCCATCGGCGTGCAGACCGACATGGCCACGCCCGCCCTGGCCCGCTTCGGCTCCGACGAGCTCAAGCGCGACTACCTGGCGCCGGCCATCGCCGGTGACATGGTCGCCTCGATCGCGGTGTCCGAGCCCCACGCCGGCTCCGACGTGGCCAACATCAAGACCAACGCCAAAAAGGACGGCGACGACTATGTGATCAACGGCACCAAGATGTGGATCACCAACTCGCCCAGCGCCGACTTCTTTTGCCTGCTGGCCAACACCTCCGACGACAAACCCCACGTCAACAAGTCCCTGATCGTGGTGCCCAAGGACGCCGGCGGCATCACCGTGGACAAGCCGCTCAACAAGCTGGGCATGCGCAGCTCGGAAACCGCCCAGGTGTTCTTCGACGACGTGCGCGTGCCGCAGCGCAACCTGATCGGCCAGGAAGGCATGGGCTTCATGATGCAGATGATGCAGTTCCAGGAAGAGCGTCTGTGGGGCGCCGCGAACGCCATCAAGGGCTGCGACAACCTGATCGCCCAGACCATCGAGTACGCCCGCGAGCGCCAGGTGTTCGGCATGTCGCTGCTGGATAACCAGTCCGTGCATTTCAAGCTGGCGGAGCTGCAGACCGAAGTGGAAATGCTGCGCGCGCTGGTATGGCAGGCCTGCGAAACCTACATCAACGGCGGCGACGTGCTGCGTCTGGCGTCCATGGCCAAGCTCAAGGCCGGCCGCCTGTCCCGGGAAGTGGCCGACGGCTGCATGCAGTACTGGGGCGGCAACGGCTTTATGTGGGACAACCCGGCCAGCCAGCTCTACCGCGACGGCCGCCTGGGCTCCATCGGCGGCGGCGCCGACGAAGTGATGCTCGGCATTATCTGCAAGACCATGGGCATGCTGCCGGGCAAAAAGAAATAACAGCTGCAAGCACCAAGCTACAAGCCACAAGCAAGCCGTGCCTGATTTTAGCTTGAAGCTTGTAGCTTGCGGCTTGAAGCCTCTCAACCGACTGGGAAAGGCTATGAATCTACCCGAAACCGAAACGATTACGCTGGCCCGCGACGGCAGCGTGCTGCACATCACGCTGAATCGGCCGGAAGCGCGTAATGCCATGAGCCTGGCCATGGTGAGCGAGCTGATGGACGTGTTCGACTGGCTGGAAAACGACGCGGCCGGCGCCGAGGTGCGCACTCTGGTGTTGCGTGGCGCGGACGGTCACTTCTGCGCCGGCGGCGACATCAAGGATATGGCCGGCGCGCGGCAGCAGGCCGCCGAAGGCGACCCGGAAGCGTTTCTGCGCCTGAACCGCCGTTTCGGCGAAATGATCAGCCGCGCCAACCGGCTGCCCCAGGTGCTGATCACCGTGCTGGAAGGCGCGGTGATGGGCGGCGGCTTCGGTCTGGCCTGCGTCAGCGACGTGGCGATCAGCGCCGGCGACGCCAAATTCGGGCTGCCGGAAACCGGCCTCGGCGTGATTCCCGCGCAGATCGCCCCGTTCGTGGTGCAGCGTATCGGCCTCACCCGCGCCCGCCGCATCGCCCTCACCGGCCAGCGCTTCGACGGCCACCACGCGCTGACCCTGGGCGTGGTCCACGAGGTGGCGGACTCCCCGACGGAGCTGGACAAGAAGCTCGCCGAGGTGCTCGGTGAAATACGCCGCTGCGCTCCCAACGCAAGCCGGGTCACCAAACAACTGGTGCTCGACGTGGGCCACATGCCCATGGACGAGCTGCTCGACCGCGCGGCGGCCGACTTCGCCGAAGCCGTGGCCAGCGAAGAGGGCCAGGAAGGCACCCTGGCTTTTGTGCAGAAGCGTCCGCCGAAGTGGGCCGCCGACGAATGATCAGGTCTTCCTGTGAAAGCGACCCCTTGTGGGAGCGGGCCTCGCCCGCGAAAGGCAAGCTTAGCTTGCCGGCAGGATACCAGAGACGCTGTTTATGCCGCCGTTAGGAAGGCCTCTGGGATCCTGCCGGGTGGCTATAAGCCACCCTTTCGCGGGCGAGGCCCGCTCGCACAGGGGCCCACAAGGCCGTCGCTGGCAAATGAATAAGGAATGGCAATGAGTTTTGAGAAAGTACTGGTCGCCAACCGGGGCGAAATTGCCTGCCGGGTACTGGAAAGCGCGCGTTCGCTGGGCTATCGCACGGTGGCGGTGTTCTCCGAGCCGGACGCCGGCGCCCGCCACGTGCAGCTGGCCGACGAGGCGGTCTGCATCGGCCCCGCCACCGCCGCCGAGTCCTACCTGAACGTGCCGGCGCTGCTGGACGCCTGCCGCCGCAGCGGCGCCGACGCGGTGCACCCGGGCTACGGCTTTCTGTCCGAGAACGCGGACTTCGCCGCCGCCTGCGCGGAGGCCGGCGTCACCTTTATCGGCCCGCCCGCCGAGGCGATCCGCCTGATGGGCTCCAAGCGGCTGTCCAAGATCGCCATGCAGGAGGCCGGCGTGCCCTGCGTGCCCGGCTACCAGGGCGAGGACCAGAGCGACGACACCCTGATAAAGGAAGCGGAGGCCGTGGGCTTGCCGCTGATGATCAAGGCCAGCGCCGGCGGCGGCGGGCGCGGCATGCGCGTGGTCACCGAACCGCAGCAGATCCCCGCCCAGCTGAAAAGCGCCCGCCAGGAGGCGAAAAGCAGCTTCGGCAACGACGAGCTGATCCTCGAGCGGGCGGTGATCAACCCCCGCCACGTGGAGATCCAGGTGTTCGGCGACCACCACGGCAACGTCATCCACCTGGGCGAGCGCGACTGCTCGGTGCAGCGCCGCCATCAGAAAGTGGTGGAGGAAGCGCCCTCCCCGGTGGTCGACGAGGACCTGCGCCGGCGCATGGGCGAGGCGGCGGTGAACGCCGCCAAGGCCTGCGATTACGTGGGCGCCGGCACCGTGGAGTTCCTGCTCGGCGCGGACGGCGAGTTCTACTTTCTGGAAATGAACACCCGCCTGCAGGTGGAGCACCCGGTCACCGAGCTGGTCACCGGCCAGGACCTGGTGGCCTGGCAGCTGCGGGTGGCCGCCGGCGAGCCCCTGCCCCTTACCCAGGAGCAGGTGCGGCTCACCGGCCACGCCATGGAAGTGCGCCTCTACGCCGAGGACCCGGCCCAGGGCTACCTGCCGCAAACCGGCCCGGTGCTGAGCTGGCGGCCGGCCAATGGCGAGGGCGTGCGCATTGACCACGGCCTGGTGGACGGCGCCGAAGTGGGCAGCCACTACGACCCCATGCTGGCCAAGATCATCGCCTTCGGCGCCAGCCGCGACGAAGCCCGCCGTCGGCTGATCCGCGCCGTGGAAGACACGGTGCTGATGGGCCTGGACGACAACCGCCGCTTCCTGGCGGCGATCCTGCGCCACCCGGAATTCGCCGCCGGCGACGCCACCACCGCCTTCATCGACGGCCCCTTCGCCGACGACCCGGGCCTGCGCGCCGCCGACACCCCGGAAGCCCTGTGGGCGCTGGCCGCCCTGCTGCTCACCCGTATCGGCGCCGGTGACGCCGCCGGCCGCGCCGGCTACCGCAACTGGCACTCCAGCGGCGTGGGCGCGCAGCCGCTGGTGCTGGCCCAGGGCGACCACGAACGCACCCTCTACCTGACCCCGGACGGCATCCACGACGGCCCGGACCTGACCCTGGACGCGGTCCGCCTGGACGCGGTTCACGACGACGGCACCCTGATCGCCACCCTGGACGGCGTGCGCCGCCGCTACCACTGGCTGCACCGGGACGGCCGCGTGTGGCTGCAGGACGGCGGCCTGCGCGCCTGCTTCGAGGAGCGCACCCACCGGGCCAGCGGCGGCGAGCAGGGCCCCGGCTCCGGCCAGCTGAAAGCGCCCATGGACGGCGCGGTGATCGAAGTGAACGCCGCCGCCGGCGATACGGTAAAAAGGGGACAGACATTGGCGGTGCTGGAAGCCATGAAGATGGAACACGCCCTGAAAGCGGACTGCGACGGCACCGTGGACACCGTCACCGTCAGCGCCGGCGATCAGGTCAAGCGCCAGCAGCTGCTGATCACCGTCACCCCGGAGGTTGTCACTGAATGACAACCGGCCGGCGTTTTCGGGTAACGGACGTTCGTTCCAAAGTATGTTTGAATGACTCCACGGCGGCGGCGCGACCGGCCGGTCGCGCAAGAGCCGGCGCTTTGCTTGCCGGTATAGGGGGCGAACGGTAAGGTATGGCGGCCCCTGTGGAGCGGTCCCGAGCCGCCACCGGACGCCGGATGTGACGCCACACTAATAGAGCAGTGCTTTATATAAACTCCCGGCTCGATCCGGGCATTCCAAGAACACAGACAATGGAGATCCCATGAGCAGCGCCGACGTTATTACGTTGCCCAAGCTTCTGTCCAAGGTTCCCGAGATTCTCGGTAATCTGCCTGGTTTGATCAAAGGCTCCAAGATGAGCAAGATCACCGACACCACCACGCCGCTGGGCTTGGGGGTGGCTTTCGAAAAAGCCACCGAGAGCAATCCCAACGGCGTCGCCATTCTCTATGAAGACCGGGAGCTCACCTACAAGCAGTTCAATGCCTGGGCCAACCGCATCGCCGACTACCTGGCCTCCATCGGCCTGAAGAAAGGCGACACCGTGGTGGTGGACGTGGAAAACCGTCCCGAGCTGCTGGCCACCGTGCTGGGCTGCGCCAAGCTGGGCGTCTGTTCCGCCCTGATCAACACCTCCCAGAAGGGCAAGGTACTCACCCACAGCTTCAACCTGGTAAAACCCAAGGCGGCGATCATCGGCCAGGAGCTGGTGGACGTGATCCAGGAAGTGCGTGACGACCTGGACCTGAAGCAGAACTTCTTCTACTTCGCCGACCAGGACACCCTGGCCGACCCGGGCACCGCCCCGGAAGGCTTCACCAACCTGGCCACCGAGATCAAGGATTGCTCCAGCGAGAATCCGGCCAGCACCCACCAGACCTTCCTGCGCGACCCGCTGTTCTACATCTACACCTCCGGCACCACAGGCCTGCCCAAGGCGGTGGTGTTCAATCACGGCCGCTGGGAAAAAGCCTACGGCGCCTTCGGCTACTCCGCCGTGCGCCTGAACAAGGACGACCGCCTCTACAGCACCCTGCCCTTCTACCACGCCACCGGCATGGTGATCTGCTGGGCCTCGGTGATCGCCCCCGCGGGCGGTCTGGCGATCGCGCGGAAATTCTCCGCCAGCCGCTTCTGGGACGACATCCGCAAGCACAACTGCACCGCCTTCGGTTACGTCGGCGAGCTGTGCCGCTACCTGCACGAGCAGCCCGAGAAGCCGGACGACGGCGACAACCCGGTGCACACCATTGTTGGCAACGGCCTGCGCCCCAGCATCTGGAAAGAGTTCAAGAGCCGCTTCGGCATCGAGCGCGTGGTGGAGCTGTACGCCTCTTCCGAGGGCAACGTGGCCTTCACCAACGTGTTTAACTTCGACAACACCGTGGGCTTCTCGCCGGTCAGCTACGCCATCGTCAAGTACGACAAGGAAGCCGACGAGCCGGTACGCGACGACAAGGGCTTCATGATCAAAGTGGGCAAGGGCGAATCCGGCCTGATGCTCGGCGAGATCACCGACAAGACCCCGTTCGACGGCTACACCGACAAGGACAAAACCGAGAAGGCGATCTTCCGGGACGTGTTCAAGAAAGGCGACGCCTGGTTCAACACCGGCGACATGATGCGCGACATCGGCTTCCGCCACGCCCAGTTCGTCGACCGCCTGGGTGACACCTTCCGCTGGAAGGGCGAGAACGTCTCCACCACCGAGGTGGAGCAGATTCTCGACGGCTTCGAGCAGATCGTCGAATCCGTGGTCTACGGCGTGGAAATCCCCGGCACCAACGGCCGCGCCGGCATGGC
>NZ_CAXPXK010000010.1:0-18787 GCF_964221125.1 Alloalcanivorax sp. | reverse complement strand
GCCAGGTGCCAGCGCGGCGGGCTGACTTCCGGACAGGCCTGCAGGCCCATGTCCTCGGCGGTGAGCGGCTCGCACAGGGTCTCGCTGAACGCGCGGGTGTCGGCCAGGCGCCGGGCCAGGCCGGCATGCCGTGGTTGCGTCTCTGGCTGGCTCATAGGGGGTTCCCTCTCGCTCTTCATTAACAAGAATGCGTATCTCCCTGAGCGGAAGCAACAATGTAGCCCCGGGTTTGCGTGGTTATACTCAAGTTTTACACAAGGAGACAGTATGAACATCCAAGGTAAAGTCGCCGTGATTACCGGTGGGGCCTCGGGCCTCGGTCAGGCCACCGCCGAGGCGATCATCGCCAAGGGCGGCAAGGTGATGATCCTCGACCGTGATGAGAAGAAGGGCCCGGAAGTGGCCGCCGAACTGGGCGAGAACGCCGCCTTCGTGCAGACCGACGTGACCGATGAAGCGTCCGTGCAGGCGGCCATCGACGCCACCAAGGAGAAGTTCGGCGCCATCCACGTGTGCGTGAACTGCGCCGGCGTGGGCTCGGCGATGAAAACCGTGGGCCGCGAGAACAAGCCCCACGACCTGGGCGTGTTCAACATGGTGGTGCAGATCAACCTGATCGGTACCTTTAACGTGGCGCGCCTGGCGGCGGCGGTAATGGCCGAGAACGAACCCGGCGAAGACAACGAGCGTGGCCTGATCGTCAACACCGCGTCGGTGGCCGCGTTCGACGGCCAGGTGGGCCAGGTGGCCTACGCCGCCACCAAGGGCGGCGTGGTCGGCATGACCCTGCCCATCGCCCGTGATCTGGCGCCGCTGGGCATCCGCTGCAACACCATCGCCCCGGGCATCTTCAACACGCCGTTGATGAACGCCGCCCCGGACAAGGTGAAAATGCCGCTGATCGAAATGACCCAGTTTCCCAAGCGTCTCGGCAACCCGCCGGAATACGCCGCCATGGTCTGCCACATGGTGGAGAACACCTTCCTCAACGGCGAGACCATCCGCTTGGACGGCGGCATCCGCATGCAGCCGCGTTAACCTTCCAGGCGATAGCAAGGCTCGTAGTGGCTGCCGGGCAGCTTCATGCGGCTCTGCGCCACGAACGACTGCAACAGCACATCCATCTGCGCCATCAGGCCCTTTTCGGCGGTAAGCCGATAGGGGCCGTGTTCCTCGATGGCGCGGATGCCCGCCTCTTTCACGTTGCCGGCGACGATGCCGGAAAACGCCCGCCGCAGGTTGGCGGCCAGATCGTACACCGGCAGGTCGGTGCGCAGCGCCAGCGCGGCCATGGCCTCGTGGGTGGGCTCGAACGGCCGCTGGAAGTCCTCCGGCACGGTGAGACGCCAGTTGTAGTAGAAGGCGTCGTCGTGCTCGCGGCGGAACTCGGTCAGGTCGCGCACCCCGTCACGCATGGCCAGGGCCACCGCTTCCGGGTCGTCGACGATGATCCGGTAGCGCTTGGCGGCGTCCTCGCCCAGCGCGTAGCGGATGAAGGTGTCCACCTGGCGGAAGTAGTCGGCGCTGTCCGCCGGGCCGGTGAATACCACCGGCAGCGGGATATCCTGGTTGGCCGGATGCAGCAGCACCCCCAGCACATAGAGGATTTCCTCGGTGGTGCCGACGCCGCCGGGGAACACGATGATGCCGTGGGCCACGCGCAGAAACGCCTCCAGGCGCTTCTCGATGTCCGGCATGATCACCAGCTCGTTGACGATCGGGTTGGGCGCTTCCGCGGCGATGATGCCCGGCTCGGAAATACCCAGGTAGCGGCCCTGGCGGCGGCGCTGCTTGGCGTGCGCCACATGGGCGCCTTTCATCGGCCCCTTCATGGCGCCGGGCCCGCAGCCGGTGCAGATGTCCAGCTCCCGCAGCCCGAGCTGGTAGCCGACGCTCTTGGCGTAGTCGTACTCTTCCCGGGAAATCGAATGCCCGCCCCAGCACACCACCAGATTGGGCAGCTCGCCGGCGTGCAGCACCCCGGCGTTGCGCAGAATATGGAACACCGCGTTGGAAATGCCGGTGCTGTCGTCCAGGTCGAAGCGGCCGCCGTGCTGGATTTCGTTGGCCACGTAGACGATGTCCCGCAGCACCGCCGACAGGTGCTCGCGGATACCGCGAATCATGCGCCCGTCCACGAACGCTCCGGCCGGGGCGTTATCCAGCTTGAGCATCATGCCGCGGTCTTCCTGGATCACCTGGATGTCGAAATCCTTGTAGGTCTCCAGTACCTGGCGGCTGTCGTCGGTGGGGGTGCCGGCGTTCAGCACCGCCAGGGCGCAGCGGCGCAGCAGCTCGTGCAGGCCCTTGGAGGAGGTGTCGCGCAGGCGCTCCACTTCCTGTTGGCTGAGAACTTCCAGGCTGCCCTCGGGGGCGACGATGGTCGATACCGTAGCGGTCATTGATAATCCATTAGCGAATGCGAGTTGAACGTTGAGGGGCGCAGTATAGCCCTGACCCCGCTGCCAAGCGTAACGGGCCGGCCGTGGGCCACAAGCCGCGGGCGACACGCCGGCGGCGGCCGGGGCCCGCCCCTGGGTTGAGGCCCGTGGTTTGCGGCCGTTCCCGGCGTTGTAATTTTTTACATCATTTCATCGCCGTGCCGCCCGCGTGACGATGCGCGCCGGGCCGGAGTAGGCCACTATAGAGCCATCAGGTCAGGCCCGCGTCGGCGTTCGGTGAACGCTGTCACCGAACCGTCACGACCGGCGCCTAGCCTACCCGCGAGTATGAGCCAATCCTGGAGTGCGGCATGCTGCTCAAATATTTGAACGAATTGGACCAGGCGGTGCGTGAACTGGACCAGCACCCGGCCCCCGAGTCCCTGGCGCACTGCGCCGAGTGTGTACGGGTACTGGAAGAGTACCTGGATTCCCAGATGGAACCGGTGGCCCGGCGCGGCCGCGAGATCATGGCCGAGATGGTACCGGCGTCGCTGTACGCCCGCCTGCACACCCCGGCCCGTCCCGCCCTCGCGGCGGTGTGAAGTCACTGGCGCCGGTCGCGTAGAGCGCGTTCCCGTTCCTCGGGGAACAGGTCCGGCTGGCGCGGTGATTTGAGGTCACGCAGCCGCAGGCCGATGCCCAGCAGCCGGGCCGGCGCCGGGTGGCGCTCCCAGAGCTGGGTCAGCAGCCGTTCGAACACGGCGCGATCCAGATGCTCGCCGCTCTGGTCGGCGCTGACGATGCGGAAGTCGTTGTAGCGCACCTTCACGGTCAGGCCCTGCACGATGTAGTTGGCGTCCAGCCGGTCCACGCGCCGTTCCAGCCGCTCCAGCAGATCGTCCAGCTCCTGCAGCCAGTGGGTCAGCGTCTGCTTGTCCTCATGGTAGGTTTTTTCCACGCTCACCGACTTGCGGCGGCGGCTGGTCTGCACCGGCCGGTCGTCCTCGCCCCGGGCCAGATGGTAGAGCCGTTCGCCGAAGCTGCCGAAATGGTTGGCCAGCTCCAGCCGGGGCAGCGTCTGCAGGTCGCCGCAGGTCTTGATGCCCAACGCCGTCAGCTTGTCCTCGGTGACCCGGCCGACGCCGGAAATGCGCTTCACCGGCAGCGCGGCGACGAAGCCGGCGACCTGCTCCGGGGTGATCACGAACAGCCCGTCCGGCTTGCGCCAGTCGCTGGCCACCTTGGCCAGGAATTTGTTCGGCGCCACCCCGGCGGACACGGTGATGTTGACGGTCTCGCGCACCTTGCGGCGGATCGCCTCGGCGATGCGCGTGGCGCTGTTGGCGTGCAGTGGGCTCTCGGTGACGTCGAGAAAGGCCTCGTCCAGGGACAAGGGCTCGATAATATTGGTGAAGGTGCGAAAAATGTCCTGAATTTGTCCGGACACGCGCCGGTATTTATCGAAGTCAGGCGGTAGAATCACCAGCTCGGGACACAGCCGCAGCGCCTGGGACGAGGCCATGGCGCTGCGCACGCCGAATTCTCGGGCCGGGTAATTGCAAGTGGCGATAACGCCGCGCCGCTGCGGGTCGCCGCCCACCGCCACCGGCCGGCCACGCAGACGCGGGTCGTCACGCACTTCCACGGCGGCGTAGAAACAGTCGCAGTCCACATGGATAATTTTGCGGCTCACGGCGGTTCGCGGCTCCACTGGCAGGGCACAGGAGATGAAACACCTATGGTAGCACCACGACCATGATCACGGGATCCAACGCCCCCAAAGTATTGATTGTCGGCGCCGGCCCCACCGGCCTGACCCTGGGTATCAATCTGCTGCGCGGCGGCGTGCCGTGCCGGGTGATCGACAAACTGCCCGGCCGGCTGCCCTGGTCACGGGCACTGGGCCTGCACGCGCGCAGCCAGGAGATTTTCGACGCCATGGGCGTGCTCGATGCGGTGCGCCGCCAGGCGCGTGCGTTCGAGGCCATCCACGTGTACGGCGACAAGGGCCGCGACAAGGGCGCGCTGCTGAGCCTGCCCATGGACGAGCTGCCGTCGCCGTTCCCGCGGCTGCTGTGCTGCCCCCAGCCGCGCATCGAGGCGGTGCTGGAAGAGCGCTTCCGCAGCCTCGGCGGCGAGCTCTGGTGGGACACCGAGCTGCTCGACTTTCAGCAGGACGGCTCCGGTGTTCAGGCGCGAGTGCTACAGCGCGATGGACAGGGCCGGCATGGCGAAGAACGCCAGTTGCAGGCGGACTTGCTGGTGGGCACCGACGGCGCCCACTCCCGGGTGCGCGAACTGCTGGGCCTGCCGTTCGTCGGCAACGACTACCACGAGCGCTTCCTGCTCGCCGACGTGGACTGGGTCCCGGACCTGGAGAACGACGCCTTCCACGGCTTCCTGCTCGCCGACGGCAACCTGATCGCCATCCCCATGCCCGACGACGGCTGGCGGCTGGTGGTCACCGAGGAGCCCGGCGAAGAGACCGAAGAGGCCGAGCCGGACATGGCGCTGTTCCATGAGCGCATCCGCGAGGCCCTGGGCGACCAGGCGCCGCTGCCCGGCGAGCCCCGCTGGCTGAGCCGCTTCACCATCCAGCGGCGGCTGGTCAGCCACTACCGCCGTAACCGCATTCTGCTCGCCGGCGACGCCTGCCACGTGCAGAGCCCGCTGGGCGCCCAGGGCATGAACACCGGCATCGCCGACGCCTTTAACCTGGCCTGGAAGCTGGTGCTGTTCTGCCGCGGGCACGGCGGTGGGGCGCTGCTGGACAGCTATCAGCGCGAGCGGCGGCCGGTGGCCGAGGACATGCTGCGTGGTGTGGATGCCTTGTCACGGGCGTCGTTCGTGCGCGCCAAGGTGCTGCGCGGCGCCCGCGACTCGTTGCTGCGTCTGGCCGGCAACCGCCCGCAGCTGGGCCGCCGGCTGGTGCGCCGCGCCAGCCAGCTGGACGTGCACTACCGGCACTCGCCGCTGGTGGACGCCGGGCCCGACGCCGACCTCGGCTGGCGCCACCAGGGGCCGCTGCCCGGCGACCGGGTGCCGGACGCCCGTCTGCAGTCGCAGCGTGACGGCTCCCCGCGCCGGGTGCAGGCGCTGCTGCGCCAGCCCGTCCACCATCTGCTGCTGCAGCTGGGCGGCGAGCCGGACCACCGCGCCCGCGTGATCCTGCACGCGCTGCTGTCGCGGCTGCCGGACGAATACCTCAATGAACTGCGCGTCACCGTGATCAGCCGCGACGGCTTCGAGCTGGACCGCTCCGACACCAGCGCCGGCCGCGCCCACCTGTGGCGCGACCACGACGGCGAATTCGAGCAGGCCTTCGGCACCGGCAGCCGGCTATGGCTGATGCGCCCCGACGGCCACCTCGGCTACCGCGCCCCGCTCACCGACGCCGACTACCTGTTCGCCTACCTCGAGCGCCTCTTCCACACTAACGTCGGCTTGTAGGAGCGGGCCAATGTGGGAGCGGGCAGGGCCTGCTCCCACAGGGTTAGTGCCGCCGGCGCAGGCCGGCGAGGCCGATCAGCGCCAGCAGAGCGCCCAGCGCGCCGCCGCCCCCACCGCCGCCGCCACCACCATCGCTGCTGGAGGTGGCCTGTTGTCCGGCGTAATTGAAGGTGACGCTTGTGCTGTTGTTGTCGGCGGGGAAATCCCCGTTCTCCGCACTGACCGTCGCGCTGAATGTGCTCTCGCGAGGTGTGGAAGTGCTGAGCGTAAACCGGGCGGTCACTGTCTGCTCGGGGCCGAGTGAAGAGACTAGAATGCAGGGATCGGCCTGGCAGTTGGCGCTGCTGCCGGTGATGGAGGTGTTGTCTGGTGGCGTCACGTTCAACTCAACCTGATTAGCGACCGCGCCATCCAAATAGGAAAGGTTCTTCACGGTGACTTCGATCGTCGCTTGGCCGTTGTTAGCGCTGTCCGCTTCCGCCACCACTCGCCGTGCGGTAACGCTCAGGTCCGCCTGGTCGGAAAAAATCACGGGGATTTCCCGATCATTGTTCTTTATGCGGTAATCGTCTTCATCCGAGGATGAATTGAGAAATAGAGTGCCCTGGCCCGGCGAGGCGCTGAGGAAGCTCCGCTCTACAATGAAGTCGCCGCTGCTGCTCGCTCCGGGGGACAGTTGAGCCGCTACTGTACAGCTGGTGCCTGAGCAGCCGGTCCAGTCCGTCGTCACATCCAGGCCGCTGTCCGTGTAAGAAAAGGATGGATCGTTTGCCGTTCGGATCAGGCTATCGTTAGTCAGGCTGGCGGTGATAGTCACTGAGGTATCAGGCGCCGTGTAGTAGCGGTCACGGCCAGTGGTGAAATTCAAATCCACCAGCGGCTCGCCCAAAGTAACGCCAGCGTTCTCAATGAAGTCGATTTGTCCGGACACATCTGTATAAACGGTCGGTCGTTGGCTGGCGCAATCGGGCGTGCCGAAGCTGGTCAGGCCTACCACATAAGGAGCCGGGTCCTCACCCAGGAAGAGCGGGCCGCCGCTGTCGCCCTGGCAGGTGTCCTGGCGCTGTTGGTTGATTGGATTCAATTCGACCGCGCACAGCATCTGGCCGCTTTCGAGTTGAAAGTTCCAGGCTTCGTTGCAAGTATCGAAGTGGACGTAATCCAGCTGCACTTCCTGCAACCTATCGGATAGCTGTGGGTCACCCGGGTTGGTGACACCCCAGCCAATCGCGGTTAGCGCCTCATCACGGCGCGATTGATCCAGCGTTTCAAGAGTCTGGCGATGTGATTCATCAGCCAGACTGGGGAAGATGCCCGGGCTCACAGGGCTGCTTAAGCGTAACAGTGCAATATCCCGACCGACGGTGAACAACGCATCCGCGTCGTTTTGTTGTTCGGGAGGTAATTCAAAGGAATCAACCGCCCTGGCCGCGCTGGGATTTTGGCGTGGATTGGAGCCGCTACCAACCCAAACGGTGAGCAAGCCCGCATTGGTGACTCGGCGTCCATCTTCATCGAAAAAACAGTGAGCCGCTGTGACCACCAGTTGTTCAGTCAGCGCCATGCCGCTGCAGTAGCCCGCTGTTTCGTCGTTCGGGTCATCATCGATCTCTATGAGTGCCGCCCAGGGCCAGTCCCCGGTGGCATCCTCACCACCGATAATACGCGGCGAAGCTTCCTGGGCCCCGGCGGCGGCGCCCAGCGAAAGAAGTGCGGGCAACGCCGCGCAGGTGATCAACCAGCGAACCATGACTTTTCCTCGGATCCGACCCTTTTACACGAGCATACCGCCTAAGCGCGGGCGGTGCGTGATCAAACCGTTACCGTTTCGTTAATACAACAAACGGCCGTGCTTTCTTACCGATCAGGTGGGGCCACTCAGGGTGGAGGGGATGTAGCCCTCGTCGGCAAGAGCCTGAATGACGCCACGGATCAGGTAGTTGTTGGTGAAGCCGACAGTGTACTGCCGGGCGTTTTCAGCGATAGGACGCAGCATGCCGCTGTTGACCAGTCGACGAATCTGATAAGTCCTTTGGCCGGCTTTCAGCTTTGGCATGGCGGGTACCAAATCGGAGGATTTAACGACGCCGTTCTGTACCGCGAGCGACAAGATGTTTCTTTCAAGGGCGGTTATCAGTTGCCGATCTTTGGCATGGTTCAAGGCAGGGTAAAGGATCCGTTCCTTGAGGAAGCCGTAATCGGTTAACTGGTCTACCTTGCGGAGTTCGTCCAGCACACCGGTCAGCACATAGGTACACCACCGTTCCAGGCCCTCTTGCGTGCCGGTATCCCCAACTCCCAGCATGCGGTAGTAGAGGTCACGGTCGTTACAGAATACGGCTGTTGGATTGAGAATCCGGCCTGCCATGGAGACCTCGAACCCATATTTTATCAGTAGCGCATAGGTGAGCAGGCGCACTACTCGACCGTTGCCGTTTCTGAATGGGTGGATCCAGCCAAACCGGTGGTGGGCCAAAGCGACTTTCATCAGGTCGTATTTCGGTGGGTCATCTTTGTTGATAAAACCAACCAACTCTTCCATGTAAGCGGATACCTGCACGGCATCAGGTGGCAGATGTTCTGAGGCGGCGATGACTACGCTTCCCTCACGGTAAGCGCCGGGTGTTCTATCACCTTCTTCCGTGAGCTGTTCTACGGTTATGGCGTGGAGTTCGCGGATCAGTATTTCTGTAATGGGGGTCTTCTCAGTGACGGCCTTATCGATATACGTCATAGCCTCTTCGATATTGGTGACTTCCCGAAGCTGCTCACCGGGCTGGGCCGCCCCTTGAACCTTGCTGTCCACGTAATCCGCGAGCGTGGTGTGATTCCCTTCAATGCGGGCGGAACCGAGGCTTTCGAGCATGTGAAACAGTGTCTTCAATTCGAAGAAGACCGGATAGGGTGTGGTGCCTTCCAGGCGTAGACGCCGCAGATGTTCCAATTCGTTAAGAACATCCACCAGCGGCGAATCAAACGAGGGATTCAACAGAGACAGATCGAAGTGCTTGAAAGAGGGCATCCTGACCTCGTTAAGTTCAATCCCGGATTGAGTTAAGTTCAAAAATTAAATATAAAACCCTTTAAATCAAAAGGTTATGAGGTTTACCGGGATTCAATATATCGAATATCCGTCAAGAGTATCTTAACTGGAGGTGGCGCGATAGCCACCTGAAGAAAGAAGGTACGGCCGTGCCGCTCAGGCGAGCGGCGAGGCGTGGGCGAGCCAGTGGTCCTGGTCGTCGCGGGTGCGGGGCATGGCGGTTTGCAGGTGGTAGAGCACCTGTTCCAGGGCGGCGTTGGCGCTGTTCAGGGTCATCACGGCGGCGCGCAGGCCGGGCTGGCGTTCGCGCAGGTCGGCGAGCACCCGTTCGGCGGCGCCGGTGGCGGTGCTGGGCAGCAGCAGCGCCAGGTGATCGTCGTCGTAGCGGGCGATCACGTCGCTGCGGCGCAGCCGCTGGCTGACGGTTTCGGCCAGGGCGTTGATGTCCGGGTGGTGAACCAGTACCAGGGTCAGCGGCGAGGAAAGCCGGTCGTGCAGCGGGATCAGCCAGCCGGCGGTGCTGGTCAGGGCGGTGCGGCTGATAAAGCCGGTCTGCGGGTCGCGCCAGGCGGTTTCCACCGCTTGCCGGGACAGCACCTGGTTGCGCCAGATCATCAGCCCGAAATAGAGCATGCACACGGTCAGGGCGGCGAGCAGGAACAGGCTGGCGGAGGCGGCGGTCTCGGCGCCGCTGGCGCTGTAGCTGATGCGGATCGGCATGACGATGGCCAGCACCACTTCGGCGGCGGCCAGCATCACCAGAAAACGCTTCAGCCCGTGCAGCAGGCCGTTACTGAGCACCGCCAGGAACAGCAGCGCCATGGTCGGCGGCGGTTCGCCCCCGTCGAGCAGGATCACGATGCCGAGAATCACCAGGTCCAGGCCGGACGCCAGGATGGTGGCGTGCGGCACCCGGGCCACCAGAAACAGCAGTTGCAGGGCCAGGTAGCTGCCGGCCAGAATCCAGGGCGTGGCCGTCGGCACCGCGAAAAAGAAGCCTTCGGAGTGATTGAAGTAGATCACCGCCAGGACGGCGAACAAGGCACGGGCCAGATACTGCAGTACGATGACGCCCTGTTCCGTGGACACGCGCGGGGAAGTTTCCATGAGTGGCGATGTTCCTTAAAGCAATGCGGGCTATGTTGCGTCACCTCCCCGACGGAATAAAGATACAGTCGGGTGTAAAGTTGTAAAAACGATACCGGGAGTGAAGATGTCGGTGGATCAGGATCAACACGCGCCGCTGCGCGACAATGTACGTCTGCTGGGCGAAGAGCTGGGCGCGGTGCTCCGGGAGCAATCCGGCGAGCGATTGTACGACACCGTGGAAACCATCCGCCAGGCGGCGGTGGAAAGTCGCTCCGAAGGGGAAATGGAACTGACCCGTTTGCGCGGTCTGCTCGACCCGCTGGACGACGATACGCTGCTGGAAGTGGCGCGCGCGTTCAGCCAGTTTCTCAACCTGGCCAACATCGCCGAGCAGCATCACCGCGAGCGTCTGCACCGCCGCCACGAGCGTTACCCCGGCGACCCGGACACCGACCAGGGCCTGCGCCAGGTGCTGGCGGAGCTGAAGCAGAAGGGCATCGAGCCGCAACGCATCCGTGAGACGTTGACGCCGCTGTCCGTGGAGCTGGTGCTCACCGCCCACCCCACCGAGGTGACCCGCCGCACTCTGATCCGCAAATACGACCAGATGGCCGATCTGCTCGCCGAACTGGACCGCCCGGACATCAACGCCGAAGAGCACCACGGTCTGCGCCAGCGCCTGCGCGAGCTGATTCTGTCCGCCTGGGCCACCGACGAAATCCGCCGCGAGCGGCCCACCCCGGTGGACGAAGCCAAGTGGGGCTTCGCGGTGATCGAGCAATCGTTGTGGAAAGCGGTGCCCCGGGTAATGCGCGACATCGAAGCGGAGCTGGGCCAGGCCGGCATCGACGCCCTGCCCGCCGACTGGGTGCCGATCCGCTTCGCCTCCTGGATGGGCGGCGACCGCGACGGCAACCCCAACGTCACTGCCACTGTCACCCGCGAAGTTTTGCTACTGGCTCGCTGGATGGCCGCCGACCTCTACCTGCGCGACGTGGAGAACCTGCTCGCCGACCTGTCCATGCACCGCGCCAGCGACGAGCTGCTGGCGCGCACCGGCCCCAGCCACGAACCCTACCGGGTGGTGCTGCGCGGCGTGCGCGACCGCCTGAAAATCACCCGCCGGCGCATGGAGGCGCTGGTGGAAGGGCGCCCGGTGCCCGAGGGCGAAGGCTTCACCGAAGGCCGCCAACTGCTCGACGAACTGTTATTGCTGGACCGCTCCCTGCGCGCGGTGGGCCTGGGCGCGATCGCGGACGGCGAGCTCAAGGACACGCTGCGGCGCCTCAACTGTTTCGGCATCACGCTGCTGTGCCTGGACGTCCGTCAGGAATCCACCCGCCACACCGCCGCCCTGGACGCCATCACCCGCTACCTGGGCCTGGGCGGTTACGGCGAATGGGACGAGGGCCAGAAACAACGCTTCCTGCTCGCCGAGCTGGAAAGCCGCCGGCCGCTGGTGGACGAGGCCTTCTACCGCAGCGACCTGTGCGACGGCGACGTCCGCGAAGTGCTGGAAACCTGCCAGGTGATCGCCGAGCAGGGCCCGGAAGGCCTGGGCGCCTATGTCATCTCCATGGCCAAGACCTCCTCCGACGTGCTGGCGGTGATGCTGCTGCAGAAGATCGCTGGCGTGCGCCGGCCGATGCGCGTGGTGCCGCTGTTTGAAACCCTGGACGACCTGAACAACGCCGGCGACACCATGGCGGCGCTGCTCGACATTCCGCTCTACAAGCACAGAGTGATCGACGGTCAGGAAGTGATGATCGGCTATTCGGATTCCGCCAAGGACGCGGGCTTTTTGGGCGCCGCCTGGGCCCAGGTCAGTGCCCAGGAAGCGCTCACCGAAACCTTCCAGAAACACGGCGTGCCGCTGACCCTGTTCCACGGCCGCGGCGGCTCCATTTCCCGGGGCGGCTCGCCCACCCGCATGGCGCTGTTGTCGCAGCCGCCGGGCTCGGTGGCGGGGCGCATCCGCGTCACCGAGCAGGGCGAAGTGATCCGCTTCAAATACGGCCGCCCCTCGGTGGCGGTCTACAACCTGGAGCAGTACGTGGCCGCCACCCTGGAAGCCACCCTGGTGCCGCCCCGCGAACCGGACGCCGAGTGGCGCGCGCAAATGCAGAAGCTCACCGACGTCTCCGTGGCCGGCTACCGCCAGGTGGTCCGCGAAGACCCGGCGCTGGTCAGCTACCTGCGCACCGTCACCCCGGAAACCGAGCTCAGCCGCCTGGCCCTGGGCAGCCGCCCGGCGCGCCGCAAAACCGGCGGCGGTATCGAGTCGCTGCGCGCTATTCCCTGGGTGTTCGCCTGGACGCAAATCCGCCTGATGCTGCCCGCCTGGCTGGGCACCGGCGCGGCCCTGGAAGCCGCCCTCGACGACCCCGAGGATCTCGCTACGGTGCGCGACATGGCCGAGCGCTGGCCGTTCTTCCAAGGGGTGGTGGACATGCTGGAAATGGTGCTCGCCAAGGCCGACCCGCGCGTCGCCGCCTGGTACGAAGAGCGCCTCACCGACGACCCGGAGCAAACCCGCCTGGGCGACGTCCTGCGCCAGCGGCTGGCCTCCACCGTGGACGCCCTGCACCGGCTCACCGGCCGCGAGGACCTGCTCGACAACAACCCGGTGATGCGCTGGTCGATCCGTGTGCGCGACCCCTACACCGACCCGCTGCACCTGCTGCAGGCCGAACTGATGGCCCGCCTGCGCGACCGCGACAGCGACCCGGTGCTGGAAAGCGCGCTCATGGTGACCATCGCCGGCATCGCCGCCGGCCTGCGTAACACCGGCTAACTCGAGATCAGGTCCTGCCTTTTGTTCCGATGAGGCAAAAGGCAAGACCTGACCCCTTTGGCTTGTAGTTCAAAGTCGATGTCTGACCTTTTGATAAGCCTCACTCCGCTCTCTTTTACCGATCGCTACCACCCAAACGATGACTTCATGATCAATCACTTGGTAAATCAACCGGTATCCGGAAGCCCTGAGCTTGATTTTGTAGCAGTTGCTTAGCCCCTGGAGCCGATTGGCCTCGACGTGAGGTTCCTCGAGTATGAGAGCCAGCTTCTTTTTGAATTGCTGCCGAACCGTATCTCCCAGTTTGCGCCATTCCTTTAGCGCCCGTCGGTCAAACTCCAGGTCATAAGTCATCCAACGACACCTTCACCCGTTGTGGCTCCCTCAGCCGCTCGCGGGCAATGGCCAGCAGTTCTGCGTCTTCCTCCGTAAGGAGTACATTCTTAAACGGCAGCTCGCCGCTGTCGGCGACGTACTGCAGAGTCTGGCGCAGTAATTCGGAAGGCGTGACGCCGAGTTTCTTCAGCTCCTCGAAGGCGCGGGCTTTGAGCTCATCGTCAATTCGAAGATTGATGGTTGCCATGTCGTGTATACTCATATGTAATCTCAGATGTAATTACGTTAGTCCTTATTCGGCTACCTTTCAAGAATGGCACCTTTTTGATCCGTCTAATCTAGCTCGTCACGCCGAACCAGTGCTGTAAGCCATGGCTGAAACGAGGGTAGGAGAAATCGGGAAAGTACCCAGGGAGCCGGGTAGGCCAATAGCTCGCCGACAGGCTGGCGCGGCGGCGCGAGTGGGGTAGGCTTGGCGAAAACAAAGGCGTTACGCCAAGGAGTGACCATGAGCGCCCAGGATACCCACGTCACCGTACCCAACGGCCACCGCATGCGTGCCCGCTGGTTCCTGCCCGAGCAGCCCAACGGCCTGAACGCGGCCGTGGTCGTCATCCACGACATCTTCGGCTTCAGCGACGACCAGGCGCGCATCGCGCAGCGGCTCGCCGACAACGGCTACCCGGTGCTGGCGCCGGATCTCTACGACCGGCCCGGCGCCAAAAGCCTGTGCGTGGTGCGCACCCTGCGCGACCACGAAGCCGGCCACGGCGACGCCTTCGACCAGCTCGACGCCTGCCGGCAATGGGTGCTGGAACAAACCGATCAGCCGGTCACCAAGGTGGCCATGATGGGCTTCTGCATGGGCGGGCGCTTCGCACTGCTGTACGCCGCCCGCGGCACCCTGCAGGTGGTGGCGCCGTTCTACGGCGGCGTGCCCCGCAAGGCCCGCGCGCTCACCGGCATCTGTCCGGTGGTCGGCGGCTGGGGCAAAAAAGACCTCATCTACGGCCACCACGGCGAGCGGCTCGCCGGCCACCTCACCGAACTCGGCGTCGAGCACGACATCCAGACCTACCCGAACGCCGGCCATTCCTACATGAACGACCACCAGACTTTTCTGTTCAAACGCATGGCCGACTACAGCCCGCTACGCGCCAAATACGACCCCGATACCGCCGAGAACAGTTGGCGGCGGGTGCTGGCGTTTTTCGAGAAAACGCTGAGCGCATAAAGCGCGTACCGGCTCACATCCTGACAGGCGTCAGGCTAAAATCGAACTTTTTCCAAAAAAGTATCAGGAAATAAAAACAAAATTCGAATGACGCATTTGAAATAAGCATGGTGGCCAAATGCCATGAGATGCCTTCAATAAAGAGCGCAGACGTTCTTTCCTAAATGTCTGTCCCCTTTTGTAAGTGCAGGAAAACCTTGATAAAAAAGGGGACAGAGTAATTTATTTATACCTCTGAATAATTTATTTCTTCACGTTGTTTAGATAGACTCCCGTACAAATAAAAGCGATATATAAAGAGGGGTAAAAATGCCAAGGATGAGGCGCACGGTGGTGCCTGACTATCCTCATCATATCCTTCAACGGGGGCATAACGGACAAGAGGTATTCAAGGATGAAGAGGATTACCTTAAATACCTGACGGATCTGCGAGAGTTAAAAGAGAAGTGGCACGTTAAGGTATACGGGTGGTGCCTGTTGCCGGAGCAAGTCCACATGCTGGTTGACCCGGGTCCAAACCCTGACATGTTGAGCGAGTTGATGAAAGCGCTGGCGGCACGCACCACGCGCCACCGCAACCGCAAGGATAAACGCAGCGGCACGCTCTGGGAGAGCCGTTACCGCTCCAGTGTGGTTCAGCGCGGCTCCTGGACGCTCGCCTGCCTGCGCTATCTGGAAAAGCGGCCGGTCCTGCTGGACCTGGCCACCGCGCCGTCACGGTTTCCCTGGACCAGTTTCGGCATGCGCATGGGCCGCGACGAACCGGCCTGGCTGGATCACCCCGAAGAATTCCTCGAGCTGGCCGACACCGACCAGGAGCGCCGGCAGGTTTACCGTCTTTTCATGGAACAACAAATCCAGGACCAGGAAGCCGGGCTTATCCTGGGCGCCGCCATGCGCAACCAGCTCACCGGCGACAAGCAGTTCACCGACGAGGTGGAAAAGATCACCGGCGTCCGCGTCAGCATGCGTGGCAGAGGGCGTCCGCCCGGCAAGCCGCGCGAGTCCGAATAGCCATATACAAGAATAGATATTTTGTTTCTTAAAGCGCTGGACCTTCGGGAAAGGCGTGAAGAAAACGTCAGTAAATCACCGAAAAGGGGACGCACAACTTTTAAGGGAGTGCGTCCCCTTTTTCGTAACTGACTGTTTTAAATGGAATTGCTCAACTTCTGACATGGTTTCATTTTTTGAAAACTATGTTTTCACGAAATTTTGTTCAGACGCCAGTCCCAGGTCGGATAGGGTGAAAATCAAACTCAAAAACGAAAGCAAAAAGGGGGATTTATGCCTGGCAAGGACCGCCTTCTACTCGCCGGCCACCCGCACCATCTGGTGCGCAAGAGCCAAGGGAATGAACCCATCTTTCTGGACGAAGCGGACTACAACCATTGCCTGGGACAGATCCGCAAGCTGAGCCAGGACTACAACCTCAGCGTGCACGCTTACTGCCTGCTCCCGGACCGCATCCACATCATCGCCACGCCGCACGGCGACCCCACCGATCTCTCCACCTTCATGAAAGCGCTGTCGTGCCGCACCTCTCTACGCCGCAAGAACCTGCACGGCCGCAGCTCCGCCTGGGAAGTGCGTTACCGCTCCAGCCCGGTGGAACCGGGGCAGTGGCTGCTGGCCTGCATGTGTTACGTGGAGCGCCTGCCTGTCATCCATGAGCTCACCACCTCCGCGTACCACTATCACCTCAGCAGCTATCGCATGCGGCTCGGCAAGACCGACCACTACTGGCTCAAAGACCCGGAGGAATACGCTCGCCTGGGCAGTTCGATCCAGGAGCGGGCCGAAGCCTACCGCACCTATATGAGCAACGGCCTGGATCGCAGCGAGGAGGCGATGATCGATACCGCGGTACAGCGCTGCCGGCTAACCGGCTCGATCCGGTTCGTGAAAGAGGTCTACCGGGAGTACGGCATACTCGGCATCAACCGGGGCCCGGGCCGGCCGCGCAAGCGCCGCAAAAAACCGGACGGCTGAAATGCTGACAAAGCAGGGCAGAAAGGCGGGAAAACCGTGTTAGAAAGCTGGAAAAGCCGCATTTTGCGTGTTTGGCAACGAAAGTTGCGAGTAGCGCAAATACAGTGAGCGCCCGTGTTCTTACCTGTCGGGTATTAGAGGTCAGGCGATCTTGTCGGGCACGGCCTGCAAGTGTACGCCGAGTGCGTGCAGTACCTTCATCAACGTCGAAAAGCGTGGATCGGCACCAGGGCGCAATGCCTTATAGAGGCTTTCGCGGCCCAATCCGGTTTGACGTGCCAGGTCGGTCATGCCGCGAGCCCGGGCGACATGACCAATGGCGGCAAGCAGCTCTTCATGATCGCCCTCTGCCAGCACCTGCGTCAGGTATTCGGTGATCGCTACATCGTTGTCCAAAAACTCGGTAATATCGAAAGGGCGTAAACCGAGTTCTTGTGAGGTTGATGATTTCATGGTTCTCTCCTGATGGCCGCCGCCATCTGTTTAGCGGTTGCAATGTCGCGCCTTTGGCTGCTTTTATCGCCACCCACCAGCAATACATAAATGGCTTCGCCTGTCTGCAGGTAGTACACCCGGTAACCTGGGCCCACGGGAACGCGCAGCTCATGCACTCCTTCTCCCACCGGTTTGTGATCACCGAAATTACCTTGTTCGGCCCGGCTGATACGTCTCAGGATCGCCATGCGGCCGCGCTCATCCTTGAGTCGGTGCAACCACTCCCGGAAGGCCTGTGTGGTAATCACGGCATTCATGCAGCACCTGTATCCAGTAAGATACAATAAGCGCGCCTTTCTTTGCCACCCATTTTTTGGGCTCCGTTAGTCGTCATTGTCCACCTCCTTGCGTTGAGGAAGCAGGGTGCCACTGGCGTTAGCGGTCTGGCTGTGGGGAATGGCGGGAAAACGTGTCAGTGATTCGAGATCGTATTTGTAAGGAACCGGGCGGGCAGTCCAGACGAAGGGTAGCTACGCGGTAAGAAGGGACCACTTTGCGGCCCGTCACGGCTAGAACTGGCAAAGCAGGGCCAAAAAGCGGGAAAACCGTGTCAGAAAGCTGAAAAAGCGCCATTTTGCATGCTGCGCAACGAAAGTTGCGATCCGTGCAAAAGCAGCGAGGAACCATCCTGCGGAAGGCGCAGGCGAGGTGTCTTGAGGTCAGCCGGGTTGTCTCGGCTGTCGGGTCGGTAATTATTGCAAGTGAAGGCGAAGTGAGCGCGACAAAGGCGAAAAAGGGACGGACAATTATAAAAATAACGCAGAAGAAAATCGTAACTGACTGATATTAAGGGCGGTTTTTAAAATGGCGAAATCCTGGCAAAAATATTAATCCGTCCCGCCGCCGAAATTCTCTTCATACATCGGGCGGTAAGAGGGTAGGCTCCATAAAAACGAACCCAAAAAACAACGGAAATAGGGGGAGTTATGCCCGGCAAGGATCGCCTTCTGCTCGCGGGCCACCCGCACCACCTGGTGCGCAAAAGCCGTGACCAGAAACCCGTCTTTCTCGACGAAGCCGACTACACCCACTGCCTCGGGCAGATACGCGCGCTGAGCCAGCAGTACGAGCTCGCCATCCACGCCTTCTGCCTGCTGCCCGGCGGCCTGCACATCCTGGCCACGCCGCTGGGCGACCCGGGGAACCTGTCCCGGTTTATGAAGGCGCTCAGCTGCAGCGCCTCGTCGCGGCGCAAGAGACTGCACGGCGCCACGTCCGTATGGGAGGTGCGCTACCGCTCGAGCCCGGTGGAGCCCGGGCAGTGGATGCTGGCCTGCATCTGCTACATCGAGCGCCTGCCGGTGACGCAGAGGCTTGCCTCGTCGGCGTATCACTACCACCGCAGCAGCTACCGCATGCGGCTGGGCAAGACCCATCAGTACTGGCTGGAAGACCCGGAGGAGTACACCCGTCTGGGCGGCAGCATCGAAGACCGGGCCGAAGCCTACCGGATGTATATGAGTAACGGGCTGGATCCTCACGAAGAGAAGATGATCGACACGGCGGTGAAGCGTTGCCGGCTTACCGGCTCGCGGCATTTCGTGAGAGAGGTGTACCGGAAGTACGGGGTGCTGGGCTAGCAGCGAGGGATCAAAAAGCAGGCCAAGCCTGGCGCTACTGCCTACTGGAATAGATCGTCCACGCTGGTGGCATCCAGAACGCGGTCAGCCAGATGTTCCAGCTCGGCCTGAGAGGCGTTCTGCAGGCGCAGGCGAAGCGTGGGGGGCACGGTGCCGAAGCGGTGTTGTACCTGGCGTAGAACCAGCGTTCGTTCGCCGTCCAGACGGCCCTGCGCCACGCCCGCGAGACGCTGACGCTCTTTCCATTCCTCGAACCGGTTGGTGATCATCTCGTACGCCTCCTGCAGATCGTGCATCTCGGGGAAGGTTTCGCCGGGAAACCATTTGGGGAGCCGGCGGCGCAGCCATTCCAGGTAAGCCCGGCGTAAGCCGGCCTGTTCCGGACCTGAC
>NZ_CAXPXK010000009.1:0-83541 GCF_964221125.1 Alloalcanivorax sp. | reverse complement strand
CAATCCCGATCAAGGTAACGTTCATGTGGGCACCTCTTGTAGTCGATTGGTTTTGGTAACTCAATCTTGGCGCATCGTGACGCCGTATTGGCAAGAGGTGTCCATCTCATCATCCCTGTAGGCTCGGCGTTTGGCCGTCCCTGGCCAAACACGGTCCTGGATGGGCACACCCGATCCCGGGGCTCCTTGGAAAATTGAAAGGTCCTGGCGCTTTCTCTGAAAGGGTGGAGCTGACCCGTGGCGGTTCCGCTGCCTAGTGAGCGGGGCAATGGTGGTGCCTGTAGGGACCTATTTGGCCAGGGATGGCCAAATGAGAGCGCCCATGGAGGGCTTGAGCGATCCCGGAAGGCACCACCATTGCACCGCGTCCCGGATACGGAGCTCCGAACATCTGGACACCAGCCCCTCTACGGGCCGCCCTTAATGCAGCGAAAGATGACGAACTTGGCGTTGCGGGCCACGGTGTCCACGCGTGGGAACAGCTTGCCGAGCGGGCGCTGGTAGCCGAGGTGCTGGTTGGCGACCACGCGGAGTTCGCCGCCGGGGGCGAGCCGGCGGGCGGCCTGGCGGAACAGGCCGCGGGCGACCCGGTCGTCCACCGCGTGGCCGCGGTGGAACGGCGGGTTGAGCAGAATCAGGTCGAACTGCTTGTCGATGCCTTCCAGGCCGTTGCCCAGGTGGAAGTGGTGGCGCTCCGGTTGCCGGTCGTGGTCGGCCACGTTGGCGCGGGCGCTTTCCACCGCCAGGAAGGAGACGTCGCAGAAGGTGACCCGCGCCGGGTTGTCCGCCGCCAGGCTCAGCCCCAATACGCCGTTGCCGCAGCCCAGGTCGGCGACATCACCGCTGACGTCGGTGGGAAGGTGGTCGAGCAGAAAGCGGGCGCCGATATCCAGATGGCGGCGGCCGAATACGCCGGGGCCGGCCTGCAGGGTCCAGCCCCGTTCGGGAACGGCCACGCGGGCCGGTTCCGGCGCATCGCGCAGGGCGGCGCCGGGTGCTTCGGCGGTGAACAGCCGCGCTTTTTTCCAGCCGAGCCCGGCGCGGCCGTTGCCGAGCCAGTGTTCCAGCAGCGGCACCAGTTGGGCCGGCAGATGCTTGTCCATGCCCGCCAGCCATACCGGGGTGCCCGCCGGCAGGTAGTCCGCCAGCCAGGCGAGCTGCGCTTCCAGCAGGGAGACCGCTTTGGGCAGTCGCAGCAGCACCTGATCCGGCGCCCGGGGCGGCGTTTGCCAGGGCCACAGCCAGGCGTCGCCGGGGGCCGCGCGGCCGTTGTCCTCGGCGTTGGCGACGGCGGCGCGCCAGCACAGCCAGTCGTCGCCGGCGCTCCAGGCCGGGCCGGACGCGGCGGCGGTGAGCCAGAGGGCGCCGCACTGGTCGTTGAGGACCAGCGTGGCCGGCCCGCGCCGGTGCTCGTCGAGTTGTTTGAGCAGATAGCGGTCGGCCGCGTCGAACGGCAGCAAGGGGTCGCCGCGTCGGTGCGGCCAGCGTTTCAGGGCCAGCGGGCCCAGGTTGGCTTCGGCCATAATCAGTGTGGGAGCAAGCTCAGGAAGCGCGCATTGTGCCCGTGGCACCCGGCTTTGGCCAGAATATGCGCAACCGGTACATCCGCCGGGTTAAAACGGTGGCATTCTCAAATTTCGCTGCTAGAATACGCCGCACATTCGGAGTATAGCTCAGCCTGGTAGAGCACTACGTTCGGGACGTAGGGGTCGCAGGTTCGAATCCTGCTACTCCGACCAAATTAAAAAAGCCGACCCTCGGGTCGGCTTTTTTATTGCCTGGCGATCGACAATCAGAAGGTGTAGACCAGCGACACACTGGTTTCCTGATCGGTGTTGTGGGTGCCGTCAGGCACTTCGGAATCACGGGTCACCAGGTGGCTCAGACGCATGGCGAAGTGATCGTTGATCTTCGAGGTCAGGGACGTTTCGGAACGCACCGAGGTGTTGTCCTCGCCCACTTCCGTGGAAACCGCCTGACGGAAGGAAGCGTTTTCGCTGATCGTCCATTTGTAGTTACCGGCGAAACGGGCGATCACGCTTTCATCCTTGTTGTCACAGCCGGTATAGGAATCCTCCGGCTCCAGACACTCCACGCGGTAACCGGGACCGGCTTCAAGGTCCAGGGTGTGCGCCGGCGTTTCCAGGAAACGGCGACCCAGACCGAGCGCGTAGCTGGCCTGATACTGGAACCCCGAGAAGTTGTCTTTGTCGTAGGTCAGCACGTTGAACAGATAGTTGTTGTCGGTCAGTTTGCGGTCGAGCTTGTAGGAGGCGTAGTAGCGTTCCGCGGTGCGCTCTTCCTCGCCATCATCGTTATCGCTCATGGTGTTGACGGCTTCCGCCTTGGCGGTCTGGCGCCAGTTGACGCCGTCATGGGCGGCGTTGACCTTGCCGACAATCGACTCGGATTCGCTGTTGCCCCGCGAGAGGAGGTAGGACGCCTCCGTTTCGATGTCCCAGGCGCGCTCCTGAGCACTCTCCTGCTCCGCTTCCTGAGCGTGAACCATCGCCGGCATTACCGCCACGCCGCACGCCAGGGCCAACCAATTTTTACGCATTATTCCTCCTCGAAGTGATTGTCGATCCGGTACCCGGGGATATCGCTTTGAACGTACGGGTGGCCACGGCAAGCCAACGCGAACAGAGCTTGCCGCGGGCCTCGATCAACGGGATTCGGTGCTCTGTGTGTGCGGCTGGTAGCGCTCCACCAGCTGGAAAACAGCGAAAAAGAGCACGGTGAAAAACACATTGCCGGCCAGGGTCTTCCACAGGAACGGCAGACCGGCGGCGTAGCTGGCCAGCAGGCCGGAAGCGTCCGCCGGATACAGCACGCCGGCGGCCCAGACGCCGAAGTTGGTGACGGCGTAGAACAGCAGTGCCGCCGCCACCGCGCCGCCGGTGTGGGCCAGCAGGCCCCGTCGGCGCAGCAGCACCCCGCCCAGGGCGATCACGGCGAAGGCGCCGTAGACGTACAAGGCGGTATCATGGAAGCCGAGAATCAGATCGGACGCCACCAGGGTGGCGAGCGGCACCAGTACCCGGGCCAGGGGTTGGCGCAAATAAGCCCCGGCGAACAACGCCAGCGCCCCCATCGGCGTCATATTGAAATCGTGCGGCACCACGCGCCACAGAAAAGCGAAGCCGGCCAAAGCCAGCACTACGATCACGGTACGACGCATCAAACTCCCCTTACACTGTCCTAAACCGCCGCGGGAGAGCGGCGCTGTTCAATGGGCGGGAGTATAACGCACCTGCCACGTTGGGTAACCCGGCCACAGCCGGTATAATGCGCGCCCCGGTTTTCCACGGGCCACACAATGATGGAGCCTTGCATGTCCTCGAACCGCCGCGAACAACTCACCGCCCTCCTCCGGGAGCGAATCGTCATTCTCGACGGCGGCATGGGCACGATGATCCAGCGCCTGGAGCTCTCCGAAGCGCAGTATCGCGGCAGCCAGTACGCGGACTGGCCTTCCGACCTGAAGGGCAACAACGACCTGCTGAGCATCACCCAGCCGGAGATGATCGAACAGCTGCATCGCGATTATCTGAACGCCGGCGCGGATATCGTCGAGACCAACTCCTTCAACAGTACCGCCATCGCCATGGCGGACTACGATATGCAAGATCTCGCACGCGAGATCAACGTGGCCGCCGCCCGGGTGGCGCGCCGCGCGGCGGACGCCGTCGCCACCCCGGAGCGCCCGCGCTTCGTGGCCGGCGTGCTGGGCCCCACCAACCGCACGGCCAGCATCAGCCCGGACGTGAACGACCCGGGCTACCGCAACACCGATTTCGACCGGCTGGTGGCGTCCTATCTGGACGCGATCGACGGCCTGGTGGAAGGCGGCATCGACCTGATTCTGATCGAAACCATCTTCGACACCCTCAACGCCAAGGCGGCGGTGTTCGCGGTGGATCAGTACTGCTACGAGAAGGGTCTGGATCTGCCGGTGATGATTTCCGGCACCATCACCGACGCTTCCGGGCGGACGCTGACCGGCCAGACCACCGAGGCGTTCTATAATTCCCTGCGCCACGCGCGGCCGCTGTCCATGGGCCTGAACTGCGCCCTCGGGCCGATGGAACTGCGCACCTATGTGGAAGAGCTGTCGCGGATCAGCGAATTCCATGTCTCCGCGCACCCCAACGCCGGCCTGCCCAATGAAATGGGCGAGTACGACCTGGACGCCGACACCATGGCGCGGGAAATCGGCGAGTGGGCGGACTCCGGCTTTCTGAACATCATCGGCGGCTGCTGCGGCACCACCCCGGAGCACATCGCGGCGATCGCCGAGGCGGTGCACGGCAAGACGCCGCGCCGCCTGCCGGAGATTCCGGTGCAGTGCCGCCTGTCCGGCCTGGAGCCCTGCAACATCGCGCCGGACGACCTGTTCGTGAACGTCGGCGAGCGCACCAACGTGACCGGTTCCAAGCGCTTCCTGCGCCTGATCAAGGAAGAGGATTACGACACCGCCCTGGACGTGGCCCGCGACCAGGTGGAGAACGGCGCCCAGATCATCGACATCAACATGGACGAAGGCATGTTGGAGTCGAAGGAGTGCATGGTGCGCTTCCTCAATCTGGTGGCCGCGGAGCCGGAAATCTCCAAGGTGCCGATCATGATCGACTCCTCCAAGTGGGAGGTGATCGAAGCGGGCCTCAAATGCATCCAGGGCAAGGGCGTGGTCAACTCCATCTCGCTGAAGGAAGGCGAGAAAGCCTTCCTCGACCAGGCCCGGCTGATCCGCCGCTACGGCGCCGCCACCGTGGTGATGGCGTTCGACGAGGACGGCCAGGCGGAAAGCCGCGACGAAAAAGTCCGCATCTGTACCCGTGCCTATAAGTTGCTCACCGAGGAAGTGGGCTTCCCGCCGGAAGACATTATTTTCGACCCCAACATCTTCGCCATCGCCACCGGCATTGAGGAACACAACAACTACGCGGTGGACTTCATCGAGGCGGTGGCGGAAATCAAGCGCACCCTGCCCCACGCGATGATCTCCGGCGGCGTGTCCAACGTCAGCTTCTCGTTCCGGGGCAACAACCCGGTGCGCGAAGCGATCCACGCGGTGTTCCTGTACTACGCCATCAAAAACGGCATGGACATGGGCATCGTCAATCCGTCGCAGCTGGCGATCTACGCGGACATCCCCGACGAACTGCGCGACGCGGTGGAAGACGTGGTGCTCAACCGCCGCGACGACGGCACCGAGCGGCTGCTCGACCTGGCCGAGAAGTACAAAGGCTCCGGCGAAAAAGAAGCCAAGAAGGAAGACCAGGAGTGGCGCTCCTGGCCGGTGGAGCAACGCCTGGAGCACGCCCTGGTGAAAGGCATCGCCGATTACGTGGAAGAGGACACCGAGCTGGCGCGCCAGAACGCGGAGCGCCCGCTGCACGTGATCGAAGGCCCGCTGATGGACGGCATGAACGTGGTCGGCGACCTGTTCGGCGAAGGCAAGATGTTCCTGCCCCAGGTGGTGAAGTCCGCCCGCGTGATGAAAAAGGCGGTGGCCTACCTGCTGCCCTACATGGAAAAAGAGAAGGAAGAGCTCGGCACCCAGGATGAGGCCAACGGCAAGATTCTGATGGCCACGGTGAAAGGCGATGTGCACGACATCGGCAAGAACATCGTCGGCGTGGTGCTGCAGTGCAACGGCTACGACGTGGTCGACCTGGGCGTGATGGTGCCCTGCGACAAGATTCTGGAAACCGCCCGCCAGGAGAAGGTGGACATCGTCGGCCTGTCGGGCCTGATCACCCCGTCGCTGGACGAGATGGTGCACGTGGCCAGTGAGATGGAGCGCCTGGGCATGGAGCAACCGCTGATGATCGGCGGCGCCACCACCAGCCGCATTCATACCGCGGTGAAGATCGACCCCAATTACCACAACCCGGTGATCCACGTGGCGGACGCCTCCCGGGCCGTGGGCGTCGCCTCACGCCTGCTTTCGAAAACCCAGAAAGCGGACTATGTGGCGGAGATCAAACAGACCTACGAGGACCTGCGCGTACGCCGCAAGCAGCAGCAGGTGGACCGCTCGCTGATCAGCATCGAGCAGGCCCGCGAGCACCGCTTCCAGCCGGACTGGGACAACTACACGCCGCCGGAGCCGAAGGTTAAAGGCCTCAAGGTGTTCGAGGAGTACCCCCTCGACGAGCTGGTGGAGCGCATCGACTGGACGCCCTTCTTCCGCTCCTGGGAGCTGGCCGGCAAGTTCCCGCGCATCCTGGAAGACGAAGTGGTCGGCGTGGAAGCCACCAAGCTCTACAGCGACGCCCGCGAGATGCTGGATAAAATCGTCAACGAAAAGTGGCTCACCGCCCGCGGCGTGATCGGCTTCTGGCCCGCCCATTCCGACATGGACGACATCCATCTGTACCGCCAGCCCGGCGACGACCAGCCGTTCATGACGCTGCATCATCTGCGCCAGCAGCTGGACCGCAGCAAGAACCAGAAGCCGGACTACTGCCTGAGCGATTTCATCGCCCCGAAGGAAAGCGGCAAGACCGACTGGCTGGGCGGCTTCGCGGTCACCGCCGGCATCGGCATCGACGAGCACGTGCAGCGCTTCGAAGCCGACCACGACGACTACTCCTCGATCATGATCAAGGCGTTGGCGGACCGTCTCGCCGAAGCCTTCGCGGAACGCCTGCACGAACGGGTGCGCAAGGAATTCTGGGGCTACGACAGCGACGAAACGCTCAGCAACCAGGACATTATTTCCGAAAAGTATCGCGGCATCCGCCCAGCGCCGGGCTACCCCGCCTGCCCGGACCACACCGAGAAAAGCCTGCTGTGGGAACTGCTGGAGCCGGAGAAAAACGCCGGCATGACGCTCACCGAACACTACGCCATGTTCCCGGCGGCGGCGGTGTCCGGCTGGTACTTCTCGCACCCGGAATCCAAATACTTCGGCACCGGCAAGCTCGGCAAGGACCAGATGGACGACTACGCGGCCCGCAAAGGCATGTCGCGCAAGGACATCGAGAAGATGGTGCCGCACTTGCTCGGATACATAGACGACAATTAATAGTTAAGAGTTAACAGTGAACAGTTCGCGGGTGGGATCGCGGGCTGATTCCTGGGCCGTGCCCGCGCTTCTGGGGTGGCGGGAAGCTGGCCGCCTAAGCAGCGCGGGCACGGCCGCTCCGCTTCCCCGGCCCCACCCGCGCCACTATTAACTTTTCACTGTTAACTGTTAACTGCTCTCGCTATTAACTATTCATTGTTAACTATTAACTCGCCACGCTCATCGAGCGTGGCTCTCCTTCCGTCAACGACGCTGTGCATGACGTCGCTGACGTCCCAGACCGCGGGGATGGCGCAGGCGACCGCGAGGCTGGCGGCGACGTTGGCGGGGTCGCGGCCGGTGATCACCAGGCCGGCGGCCTGGACCAGCCAGGGGGCCCAGCTGGGGTCGACCTGGTCCACCACGACGATGTCGCCGGGTTGCAGCCGGTTCAGGGCCCAGGCGCTGCACAGGCGGCGCACCGGGCCGCTGGCGGTGCCGGGCACCAGGGTGGCGCCGCGCAGTACCGGGCTGAGCCGGCCACCGCCGCCGAAGCCGAAACCGATGCGATCCATCTTCCAGTCCGGGGCGCCGGCGTGGGCGTCTTCCAGGTAGCGCACCTTGCGCTGGCCGATCACGTCGCCGGAGGCGGACGCCGGCACCCTGCCCTGCATCCACAGTTCCCAGAGCTCGTCGAAGTAGAGAAAGAAGACGTCGTCCGGGTGGGCGAGCAGCTTGTCGCGCACCAGCAGCGCCGCCACGTCGACCAACAGGGTGCGCAGCCGGTTGCCGACGGCGAAGCGCAGCCCGCGGGCGCGCCGCGCCAGCCGCAACAGGCTTTGATCCAGGTGCGGCGGAATCTCTTCGTGCAGTGTCGGCGGCCGCGCCGGCGTGCGCAGGCTCTGGAACTGCGCCGGCTGGTCGCACAGCGGGGCGTGCACCGGGTCCGCCCCGGTGCGCAGGCGGCTGGCCTCGAGCGCACTCCGGTCGCCGGCCAGCACCGCCCGCAGGGCGGCCATTTCCACCTCGCTGAGCAGCAGCGCCAGAGGAACCGGGTCGCGCTCGGCGAGCAGGCGGTCGGGCAGCGACAGATAGGCCAGCGCGCCCTCCTGGGCGGCCAGACGCTCGCCGATACGGTCCAGTTCCATCAGGCTGCGCCACAGGCGTTCGCGGTCCCGGTGCGGCGCTCGCCAGCCCTTGAGCCGCCGGCCGATCACCGCCAGTTCGCCGCTCTGCCGCCAATGCTGCAGCCGCCCGGCCGGCTTGCCGGCGCCGGGGTTGCCGGCCACGCTTTCCAGCGGTTGCCAGGCGGGCGGCACCTTGGCCGCCGCGCCGGGGTGGTGCTCGCGCAGGCGGCGGAAAAATTCGCTGTTGGTGTAGAGGTGGCTTTGCTGGCGGCGGTAGGGTTCGATCCGCGCGAGATCGTCCCAGCCGTGCTTCTCAACCAGGCGTCGCCAGAAATGGGTCTTCAGCCAGCGCCCGACCAGGGTGTACCAGAGTGGCGTCAGCGCCTGGTTGAACAGGGCCGGGGTGGCGCGGCGGGTCCAGACTTCCTTGGGCACCGGCAGCGAGCCCACCGGCAGGGTCTGCAGCAGCCACAGCCGTTCGCCGTCATGGATCCATTCGCCGGCCTGGGGCCGTTCGAAGCCCCGTTTGAGTTGCTCGCCGAGCGCCAGTAACTGGGACGCGGGCACCGCCTGATCCAGGGCCACCGCGTCGCTGTCGGCGCGATACACCAGGCGCCCGTCCTCATCGAAAATCAGGCGCTGCCGTTCGGCGCCGCCTTCGGCCACGCCTTCCACCACCATGTGCGGCAGATCCTGACGCAGCGGGTGGCGGGTGAACAGCACCCCGGCGGCACGCTGGCGGGGCAACGCCTGCACCACCACCTGCTCGGGGGCCGGGTCGCGGCCGAACACCGTGGTCAGGGCCGCCGCCAGGGCTTCGTCGGAATCCAGGTTGAGCAGGCTCTCGCGCTGGGACTCCGCGTTCATGGCCCCCTGGTGCAGCACCCAGTAACGCTCACCGTTAAACATGCGCGGCAAGGCGCGCAGCCGGCGCACCAGGCCGTCGGTGTCCTGCTCCAGCACGGCCTGGCGGGAAATACGCCAGCTCGGCGGCACCGGCAAGCCGGAAGCCAGCCAGCGTTGCACGTTCTCGTCGCCGCGCTCGTCGGCGGCCAATACATCTATGCTCATGAATATCTAATTATCAGAGTGGGCCGCGGCGCAGGCGCCCGATCAGCCAGAGACCGCCACGGTAGAACAACGGCGTGAGAACCAGGGTGCCCCCCACGAGCACCACGGCAATGCCGCCAAACAGCACCGGCGCCTTCATCAGCGTGCTCATCAATGAGTCCTGCCAGTAGAAGAACCACTCATGGTCGGCGGGAAACAGCCAGATATGGAACTGGTAGAACACCGCTTCAGGCCCGGAAACGAGCAGCCAAACTACCATAGCCAGCAACGGGGTCACAGCGACCAGCGCCCGCCGCCGCCAATCCGGCGCAGGCCGGCGGGCCACCCCGGCGGCCAGCGGCAGCCAGACCAGGAAGGCCACCGCCAGGGCCCAGCGGCCACTGTCGATAAGATGGGCGACGTCGCGCAGGTGTTGCACTTCGGCGGGCCGCAGCAGGGTCACCGGCGTGCCCTGGCGGTCCGGATAGCGGATCGACGCCAGCCCCTCGCCACCGTCGTGTACCGCCACCCGGATGCGGTGAAACAGCTCGATGTGCTGGTCGGCGTCCAGCGCCTCGAAATCCGCCCGCTGGAAACGGTTCAGGGGCCCGTACTGCTCGATGTGCCGGTCGATATCCAGCGTTTTATACCAGAAGGCGTAGCCGTAATCGGCCTGGGCGTAGAGGGCCCAGGTGATCCCCAGGGCCAGCACCACCGTGGTCAGCGCGTAGCAGAACCAGGCGGTGAGCGCGGCCCCGCCGGTGGCGCCTGGGGCGCCGGCGGGCCGTCGCGGGGCTTTTTTGCGGGTGGCTTTTTTCGCCACGGATCAGCGCGCCAGGGTGGCACGCAGGGAGGCGGTGCCCGGTTTGTCGCCGGCGCTCATTTCCATGGTCGCCAGGGTCAGGCCCTTTTCCTCCATGGCCTGCAGCCAGAGCAGCATCTCGCTGGCGGGCTGGTTTTCCATCTGGATGCGCACCGAACGGTTACCGTCCGGCGTGAAGCCACGCAGGGTCAGCCCGTAGGACTGCACCGAACGGCTGATATTGCTGGTCCAGTTGGGGCCCAGGTCGGCACCGGTATTGCCGCCGCCACCACGGGCCGCGCGCACCGCGTCCGCGTTGCTTTCAATCCAGGCCAGGGTTTCCTGGTTGGCGAGATAGCGCTGGCGGGCCGCGTCGCGGGCGTCCCAGGCCGGCTGCCAGATCAGCCAGTACACCAGCGCCGCCGCCACCAGCAGCGCCAGGGCCTGCAGAATGCGCTGTTCGCGGGGTTCCCGTTGCTCGTACCAGGCCCGGGCCGGCGCCAGTTTGGCGTCCAGTTTTTCCCGTGCCTGTTGCAGATTCTTATTCATCCCGCCTGCTCCACTTTCACCCGGGCGGTAACGCCGGTGGCGCCGTTCCGGTAGTTGGCAATCGTGGCGCGTACGCCTTTCTCGTTGAGGGCGCCCTGCAGCTTCTCCACCTGGTTGTATTCCTTGGCGCCCAGATCCAGCAGCAGGCTGCCGTCGCGCTGATCGAACTGCAGCCGCTTGGGTTCCACTTCGCTTTGCGACAGCGTCGAGGCCACCGCCGGCAGGACGCGGAACAGGGTCCCGCCGCCGCCGTCCCCGTCACCGCCCAAACGGGCCAGGCGCGCCTGGAACTGGCGGCGCAGGCCGGAGGTGGCGCGGTCGCCGGGGAACAGTGACTGGTACAGCTCGGCGGCCTGGGCGAAGGTCTCGTCGGCCGCTTTCTGGTAGCGCCACTGCTGGGCCCAGACCGCCGCCAGGGCAATAAAGAACACCGCCGCGGCCAGCCCCATGACCGGTTTCCACGGCTGCCAGGGGGACGGGCCGCTGGCCTGGTTCTGCCGTTGTGAAAAGGCCCCCTGCAGCATCTCCACGCCGTGATCGGCGGCCAGCGCGGCCTGCAGTTGATCGCACAGCGTGGCCGGGTCTTCCAGGCGGGTGAAATGCAGTTCGTCGTCGCCGTGCAGCGCCAGCACCGCTTCGCGCTGGGCGTCGTCGGCCACCAGCGCCTGGTCGCGCTCCAGAATCAGCGTGCCCCACCCTTCCACGGTGATCAGCACCGGGGTCTGGGCGGCCAGCAGGTCGGCGTCGGCTTTCAGGCTCTGCGGGCGCACCCGGTGCTCGCGGCACAGGTCGATCAGCGCTTCCAGATTGGGCCGGTTGATCACCGCCACCGGGTAGCGGCCGTGCTCGGCCTTGCCGGACGCGAACCAGAGCTGCTCCGGCGCTTCCAGCAACTGCTCCTCAAGCAGATAGGGCAGCACCCGCTGCAAATGGCGGGCCTGCTTGCGCGACAGGGTGACGCCGGTGAGCAGCGCTTCGGCGCTGGTCACCACCAGGTTCACCGCCCGCCCGGAGAGCGCTTCCAGCGCCTCGCCCAGGCTGCCCTGGCGCGGGCTGTCCGCGCGGCTTTCCTGGAACAACACCCTGGCGTCGGCCAGTGCGTCCTGAAATGCCCCCGGGGCCAGATAGATCAATGCTGAATCGGCCACAATAAGAATCCTTTACGTCCCTGGAATACTGTCTATCACATTGTTGTTGTCATCGCCCGCATTGTAAAAGGGATTGCAGGCGGGTTCGAGCGGCGACAGCAGCGGCTTCACCTGGCGGCTGTACACCCGGGTGCCGTCCGCGCCGCCGCCGGCGGAGCGCCGCACCCGGCTGACCAGACGGCTGAGATTGCCGGCCACTTCCACGTCCACCATCACCTGGAAGTACTCGCTGGCGACCCCGAGACGGTCGCTCAGGGCCTGCTTTTGATCCGCGTCCAGGCTGCTGAACGGCTCCTGCTGCATCAGGGTGCCGATGTCCTCGATGGGCTCTTCCTGGCGCAGCGACACCACCGCTTCGGCGGCGTCGGAGCCGGCCAGCGGCCCGAGCACCGCGTCCAGCACCGGCAACGGCGCGGTGTTCACGTTCAGCGCCGTGTCGCTGGGCAAGGCGGTGAACAGCCCCCAGGCGGTGGGGTCCGGAAACAGGTCCTCCACCTCGAAGCTGCGCAGCGCCCGCATTTCGCTTTCATGGGCCACCGGCATGTTGGGCGTGCGGCTGAGGCGGTATTCCGCGTCTTCCGCGCCTTCCACGGCGTCGACGATGTTGTTGCTGTCGATCCAGTCGGTCATCTCGTTGGCGAGGATGCTCGCCTTGCCCGGGTCCGGCAGGGTCTGCTGCAACAGCCGTTGCAACATATCCCGGGCCTCGTCGTCGCGGGTGAAGCCGGCGCCGTTGGCCTCCACCAGCCAGTTCAGGTTAAAGCGTCCCTGCAGGTCCTGAACGCTGGCGCTGAGAATGGCGTCCTCGTAGGGCGTGGGCGTCAGCTGCACGGCCCACTGCTCTTCAATGCATTCGTCCAGTTGCTGGTTGGTGCGGCGGTCTTCGTCCAGGTCGTCGATCAGCCCCTGCACCGCCACCACCTCGGCGGCCATGGCGTACTGGTAGCGCTTGTCCCACTCGAGCAGGTTCTCGGTGCGCACCCGGAAGCGGTCCTGGCGGAACATCACCTCGGTGGTCACCGCCGCCAGGATCGCGAACAGCATCAACACGATGATCAGCGCCATGCCCTGCTGGCGGCGCCGCCCGCCGCTGCGCGGGTGTGCGATCAGGACGCCCATGGGTTCACCACCGTGCGGAAGTAGCGGTGCAGGGTTTGCCCGTCTTCCATTTCGATGTCGATTTCCACGCTTTTCGGCAGCCGCTGCTGCCACACCGGCGTGTTGGCGAGGGCCGGCTCGGGCCAGAATTCCAGCCAGCCCACTTCGCCGGTCTGCGCCTGGTCAAGATAACGGACCTTGAAGTCGGCGACGCCGTCGAGCAGCACGTCTTCCTGGAATTCGGTGGCCACGTTGGTGTCCAGCACCGGCCAGTAGCGGCGGTAGAGCTTTTCGTCCTCGAAGGCGTAGACCACGCGCTGCATTTCGCTGCGGCGGCGCAGCGCGAAGGGGTTGGCCCAGCCCAGGCGGGTGAATTCCACGTAGTTGTCGTTGCCGATCAGGGCCGGTTGCGGATCACCGTAGGGGTCGCGCACCGGCCGGGCGATCATCTGTTCGAAATCCAGGGTCAGGTAGGTCACCGCGCGCTGGGCGTCCTCCAGCTCGGTGGCGCCCTCACTGAGGGTGTCGCGGTTGTTCATGGCGCTGCTGAGAAATTCCACCGCCACCACATACATCAGCGCGAAGATGGCGATGGTGATCAACATTTCCAGCAGGGTGAACCCCGGCTGCCGTGCCCTGGAATCGCGCATCAGCCCCCCGTCATATCCTGGCCGCCGCCGCCCTGCTGACCACCGCCGCCCTGCTCGCCACCGGTGAGGGACTGCCCCTCCTGGGCCGGTTTGCCGATCAGGCTGGCCAGCTCGTAGACCAGATCGCCTTCGTCATCGTCGCGCATTTCGCCCACTTCGATGTCGACCCGGCGGGTGTCCGGATAGGGCCCGGAACTGATGGTGGTGCGCACCCACCACTCGCGGTCGCCGCGGGTCACCTGGTCGTCGTTGGTGCCGGTGTTGGGCCATTGCTGGTACACCTGCATCTCCACCAGCTTGTCGGCGGCGACCAGATAGGCCTGGCGGGTGTCGTCGATATTGCGGTAGGCCACGGCGCTGGCGCCCAGCGTCTGGCCCAGGGTGACCATGGCCAGCGCCAGCACCGCTACCGCGAGCACCACCTCCACCAATGTGAAGCCCGCCTGGCTGTGTTGCCGGCCGCGCGAGGTCATGGTCAATCCTCCAGAAAGTCGTCGTCGATCAGGCTGTCGTCCGGCTTTTCATCCGGCGCGGTCAGGGCCTCTTCTTCTTCGTCCCGGTCCGGGTCGCGTACCTTGCCGAGGGCGGTCATCTGTCGGCGGGCTTCCAGGTCCAGGTCCTGCCGGGAGCGCACCGTGAAGGTGATCGGCGTGGTCTCGCCGCTGGGGAAAAAGAACACCTGGGGCAGCGGCTCTTGGTCCTCTTCCTCCTCGTCCCGTCCGTTTTCCGGTTCGTCACGGTCGTCGCCGAGCAGGCCCTGGTCATCGCCGCCGAACGGGTCGTCGCTGACCAGTTGCTTGGCGGCGTCCTGCAGGGACACCCGCTCTTCGTCCTCGTCGTCGGGCAGGTCGTCGTACTGCCAGGTCAGTTCCAGGCTCTCGGGCAGGCGGTTGGCCTGCAGGCCGTTGCCCTGGGCGGGCACGAAGGCCCGCTCGCCGACGTCGTAGGTCAACGGCGTCCAGCCCCGTTCCGTGACTCTGAGCGCCATCAGACGCCCCGAGAACAGGCTCTGCTCGTTGAGCATGATGAGGGTGTCGGCGAGGCTGGCGCTTTCGCTGTCCAGCTGGCGCTGGTCGTCGACCCACACCGGCACCACCAGCACCGCCAGGGACAGCATCGCCACCAGCCCCACCACCACCAGGATTTCCAGCAGGGTGAAGCCACTTTGGCGGCGGCCGCGCGGCTTGGCGTCAGGCCCGGCCCGCCACATCAGTTGTCGCTATCGCGCCAGCTGATGTCCGCGTCGGTGCCCTCGCCGCCTTCCGCGCCGTCGGCGCCCAGCGAATACAGGTCGAAGGGGCCGTCCACGCCGGGGCTGATGTACACATACTCGTTGCCCCAGGGATCTTCCGGCACGCTCGGCAGGTAACCGCCCTCGGGCCACTTGCGCGCCGATGCGGAGCGTTCCACCAGGGCGTTGAGGCCCTCTTCGGTGGACGGGTAAGTGCCGTTGTTGAACTTGTACATATCAAGCTGCTGGACCACCCGCGACATATTGGTCTTGGCGATGTCCACCTTGGCCTGTTCCCCCTGCCCGATCACATTGGGCACGATCATCGCGGCGAGCAGACCGATAATGGCCACTACCACCATGATTTCCAGCAGCGTGAAACCGCTCTGGGTGCGTTGCATCTTTTTCATGAGACACCTTTTCGTGTTGTCTGGAAGTCACTTCCTTGTTTTTGGGGATTGCGCTTTTTCTTCTTGCCGGCGGGTCAGCCCGCCATGAAATTGTTCATCTGCATGATCGGCAGCATCACCGCCAGAACAATGAGAATCACGAACCCGGCCATGGTCAACAGCATCAGCGGGCCCAGCAACCCCACCATGGTTTGGACCGTGCTGGTGAGTTCCCGTTCCTGGTAATCCGCCGCCCGGGTGAGCATGTTGTCGAGCTCGCCGCTGGTCTCGCCGCTGGCGATCATCTGCACCAGCATGGGCGGGAAATAGCCGCTGGTTTCCAGGGCCCGGCTCAGGCTGCCGCCCTCGCGCACCCGGGCGGCGGCGGTCACCACCGCCTCGCGGATGGCCAGGTTGCCGACCACCTGGGCGGCGATGAACAGGGCGTCCACCAGCGGCACGCCGGAGCGCCCGAGAATGCCGAGGGTGCTGGCCAGCCGGGCGCTGTCGGAGGCCCGCATCATGGTGCCGATCAGCGGCAGCGCCGCCAACCGGCGGTGAACGCGCATTTTGAACGCCGGCTCGCGCATGGCGCGGGAAAACGCCACCACGGCGCCCACCACCACCAGCGCCAGCAGCCAGCCCCAGGCGCGCACGAAATCGCTGAGCGCGATCACCGCCACGGTGATAAAGGGCATGGCCTGCTCCCGGTTGTCGAACACGGCCACCATCTTGGGCACCACGAACGCCATTAGGAAGCCTATCACCAACGCCGAGAAGATCATGATGAAGGCCGGGTAAATCATCGCCTGGCTGACCGAGCGGCCGGTGTCGTCGCGGGTTTCCAGGTAGTCGGCGAGCTGTTCCAGCACCTGCTCCAGGTGGCCGCTCTGCTCGCCGGCCGCCACGGTGGCGCGGTACATTTCCGGGAAGGCGCGCGGGTATTCGGCCAGCGCCCGCGCCAGGCTGAAGCCCTCCAGCACCTTGCCGCGCACCGCCATGACGATTTTTTCCACGCGCGGGTTGCCGGCCTGCTTGGCCACCGCGCCCAGGGCCTGCTCCACCGGCAGGCCGGATTTCAACAGAGTGGCCATCTGCCGGGTGATCAGCGCCTGTTCGCCGCCCTTGAGCTTGCCGGTGCCGGAAAGGCGCGCCGACAGACCGCCCCCGGACTGGTGGTCCTTGGCCTCGGACACCTCCAGCGGCACCCAGCCCTTGCCGCGCAGCTGCTGGCGCACATGGCGGGCGCTGTCCGCCTCCAGGGTGCCACGTTTTACTTTGCCCCGGTGATCCAGGGAGCGGAATTCAAAAGCGGGCATCAGTCTTCCTTGGTGACGCGCAGTACTTCTTCGATGCTGGTGTCGCCGGCCAGCACCTTGCGCCAGCCGTCCTCGCGGATGCTGGGGGTCAGCTTGCGGGCGTGCCGCGTGATCTCCAGCTCGCCGGCGCGTTCGTGGATCAGTTCGCGCATGGCGTCGTCGATGATCACCAGCTCGTAGATGCCGGTACGGCCCCGGTAGCCCTGGTTGTTACAGGTCTCGCAGCCCTCCGGGTGGTACAGGGTCACGTCCTGGTCCGGGGCCAGGCCGAGCATGCGGCGTTCGCTTTCACTGGGCTGGTAGGGGCGTTTGCAGTCCGGACACAGCACCCGCACCAGGCGCTGGGCCAGGGCCCCGAGCAGCGAGCTTGAAAGCAGGAACGACTCGATGCCCATGTCCTGCAGCCGGGTCACCGCGCCCACCGCGGTGTTGGTGTGCAGGGTGGACAGTACCAGGTGACCGGTGAGGGACGCCTGCACCGCGATCTCGGCGGTTTCCAGGTCGCGGATCTCGCCCACCATCACCACGTCCGGGTCCTGGCGGAGAATGGCGCGCAGGCCGCGGGCGAAGGTCATGTCCACCTTGGTGTTCACCTGGGTCTGGCCGATGCCCTCCAGCTGGTATTCGATCGGGTCTTCCACGGTGAGGATGTTGCGGGTGCTGTCGTTGAGCTCGGTCAGCGAGGCATACAACGTGGTGGTCTTACCGGAACCGGTGGGGCCGGTGACCAGGATGATGCCGTGCGGCTTGTGGATCAGCTCGCGCATGTGCTGGTCGCAGACGTCGCCCATGCCCAGGTGGGAGACCTGCAGGCGGCCGGCCTGCTTGTCGAGCAGACGCAGCACCACCCGCTCGCCGTTGCTGGAAGGCATGGTGGAGACCCGCACGTCCACGTCCCGGCCGCCCAGGCGCAGGGAGATGCGGCCGTCCTGGGGGATTCGCTTCTCGGCGATGTCCAGGCGCGCCATTACCTTGATACGCGACACCAGCAGCGGCGCCAGCTCGCGTTTGGGGGTGAGCACCTCGCGCAGCACCCCGTCCACCCGCATGCGTACCACCAGGCGGCGT
Source organism: Alloalcanivorax sp. (assembly GCF_964221125.1). NCBI lineage: Bacteria > Pseudomonadati > Pseudomonadota > Gammaproteobacteria > Oceanospirillales > Alcanivoracaceae > Alloalcanivorax > Alloalcanivorax sp. Next base: position 66,095 of record NZ_CAXPXK010000009.1, on the reverse strand, counting down.
TCGAAGGTTTCGATGTGAATGTCGGAGGCGTCCTCGCGGATCGCCTCCTGGAACAGGGCGTTGATCAGCCGGATGATGGGGGCATCGTCTTCCTGCTCCAGCAGGTCCGAGGTCTCCGGCAGCGAGTCCGCCAGGCTGGCCAGGTCCAGGCCTTCCAGGTTGTCGGCGGCCTCGGCGGCGGCGCCGCGCTGCTGCTCGTAGGTGATCGCCATGGCGGCGCTGAAGGCGCCGTCGTCCAGCCGCACGATGGCGGGCAGCCCGCCCAGCCAGCGCTGCACCTCGGCCACCGCCGACAGCGACACGTCGTCGCGGCAACAGAGTTCACGCCGGCCGTCTTTTTCCCGCAGCAGCACACCGAACCGGCGGGCGTAGCCGTAGGGCAACAGCAGCGGGCCGTCGCCCACTTCCGGCAGCTCGGACTGCTCCATGACTGCTTCACTCATACATCAATACCTTTCCATAAGTATTTCCACGATCTCGCCGTTGCTGTCGGAGAGATCCAGGAACTGAAAACCGGCGTGGTATTCCCCCGGCTCGTCCAGTGCCTCGCTCCACACCACCCTGGCGTTGAAGCTCATCGTGTTGACGCCGCCGATCTGGTCCGGAAGCACCATCCCCAACTGAAGCTGCTCACTGGGCGCCACGTCCCGCCGCAATGACAGCTTGAAGCCGCCGACGCTCAGGTTGGTCAGCCGGCCCACGTTACCACCGGTGCTGCGGTCGAACACCACCAGTTCATGGAACATACGCTTGCGCGGGTGACGGCGGCGTTCGCGGCGGTCGTCGCCGGCCTCCTCATCCCGCGGCCGCAGCATGAACACCACCCCGGTGAACTCGCCGCCCTCGCGCAGCACCGGGTTGGCGTGCACCCGCAGCGGCACCGGCTCATCGTCGCCGGACGGGTACACATCCAGGTCGTCTTCCCAGTGCCGCCCCTCGGCGCAGCGGGCCAGAACCGGCGAATCCCGCCATTCCCCCTGGCCGAACAGCAGCGGCGTCACCGGTGTGCCCAGCAGGGTGTCGCGCTCCACGTTCAGCAGCGCGCAGGCGGATTCATTGCAAAAGGTAACCTGGCCGTCGGCGTCGGCGCCCACCACCGACTCGCCGAGGGCGTGCAGAAGGCGCTCGTTCTCGTCCTTGAGGCGCTTCATCTGCACCACCGCCTGTTGCAGCTTACGCCGCTGGCGGTCCAGCTCCATAAACACATTGACCTTGGCATCGAGAATCTGTTCATCGACGGGCTTGAACAAATAGTCCACGGCGCCGTGCCGGTAGCCCTCGAACACGTACTTCTGTTCCTTGGAGATGGCGGTGACGAAGATAATCGGGATGTGCCGGGTCTTGCGGTTCTGGCGCATCAGCTGCGCCACCTCGAAGCCGTCCATCTCCGGCATCTGTACGTCGAGCAGGACCAGCGCGAAATCGTGCTTGAGCGCCAACGCCAGGGCCTCGTTGCCGGAGCCGGCCATGACCAGGTTGCGGTCCTCGGCCTCCAGCAACGCCTCCATGGCGATCAGGTTCTCCCGGTGATCATCGACGACCAGGATGTTCTGTTTTTTCATCTTGCAACCCAATCAAGAATTCCGCCAGATACGGGCCGATGCGTTCCAGATCCAGCACTTCCCGCACCGATCCCTTTGTTATCGCGGCTTCCGGCATGGCCGGCGCCTCGCTGCTCTGCGGCGACTGAGCCAGGGTCAGCCCGCCGCGGCGGCGTATATAGTCCAGACCCTCGGAGCCGTCTTCGTTGGCGCCGGTGAGGATCACCCCGATCACCTTTTTGCCATACACGTGGCCCGCCGAAAAGAACAACTCGTCAATCGACGGCCGGGAGAAATGCACCGCCCGGTACATGGACAACGCAATGGTTTCGTCCGCGTCCACCAGCATATGGTAGCCGGGCGGCGCCACATAGACGTGCCCGGGCCGGATGCGCTCTTTGTCTTCCGGTGCCACCACCGGCAGCCGGCTGTAGCGGGCCAGCAGCCAGGCCAGCCTGTTCTCGGTGCTGGCGTTCTGGTGCTGGACCAACATGATGGCCGCGGGAAAGCCTTCAGGCAAGCTGGCGAGCACCGAGGAATAGGCGTTCAAGCCACCCCAGGATGCCCCCATAACGACCGCTTTAACGGGCGTCGCGCCGGGCACTTACTCCCCCTGGCCGCGATTGCGCTTCTCCGCCTCATAGGCGGCCCGGTGCGCCTGGGCCTCCTTGAGTTTCACCTGCAGCTCGCGGCGCTGCCGGTCCAGCTCCAGGAAAAAATTCACCTTGCTCTTGAGGATCAGCGGGTCCAGCGGTTTGAACAGATAGTCCACGGCGCCCGCCTGATAGCCCTTGAACACGTATTTCTTCTCTTTGCTGATCGCCGTGACGAAGATAATGGGAATGGTCTGGGTGTCTTTGCGCTGACGCATCAATTCCGCCACCTCGAAGCCGTCCATGCCGGGCATCTGCACATCCAGAAGCACCAGGGAGACGTCTTCCTTGAGCAGAATTTTGAGCGCTTCCTGGCCGGACTCGGCCTTCAACAGCGTGCGCCCCTCATCCTCCAGAATCGCTTCCAGGGAGACCAGGTTGGCGGGTTGATCATCAACCAACAGCAGTTTCTGCTCGATCATCATTATTCTCGATTAAGCGTGTCTGTTATGCGTTGGGACGCATTTGTCTTTTACGGAAAATCCGCAGTGATCGATTGACCACGTCGAACGACTCTTCATTGCCGCTGAAACGCAGACTTTCCTTGGTGCCCAGGCACAGAAAGCCGCCCATATCCAGGCTTTCTCCGAACAGCTTGAACACGCGCTGTTGCAGGGGCCGGTCAAAGTAAATCAAAACGTTGCGGCAGAGTATCACATGCATTTCACCGAACACCTGATCGGTGGCCAGATCATGATCGGCGAACACGATATTGCGTTTCAGGCGTTGCTCCATGATGACGCTGTCATAGCGGGCGGTGGCGTAGTCACTGAGCGACTGACGGCCGCCGGCGCGGCGGTAATTGTCCGTGTACTGCTTGAACGCATGGATCGGATAGATGCCTTTCTTGGCCGCCGCCAGGACGTTCTTGTCGATGTCCGTGGCGTACAGCATGGCGCGCTCGTAGAGCCCCTCTTCCTCAAGAAGAATGGCCATTGAGTAGATTTCCTCGCCGGTGGAGCAACCCGCGTGCCAGATCTTGATGAACGGAAAGGTTTTCAGCACCGGCACCACTTCCTCGCGGAACGCCTTGTAGAATTCCGGGTCGCGGAACATCTCGGTGACGTTGACGGTGAGGTCGTTGAGCAGCGTGACGAAGAACTGCCGGTCGCGCAGCACCCGGTCGGTCATCTCCAGCACCGTGGAAAAGCCGGACATGGTGAGCCGGTGCATGATGCGCCGGCGCATGGAGGCCGGACTGTAGGAGCGGAAATCGTAGCCGTAGAGCTGGTAGATCGCCTCCAGCAGCAGCCGGATCTCGATATCCTCCACTTGCACCTGTTCATCGCTGATCGCCGGCTGCGGTTCCACTGCGGGCACTCCTATTTATGCAGCCAGACCCGCATCAGCGAGGTCAGCTTGCTCATGTCGATGGGTTTGGAGCAGTAATCGTTGGCGCCGGCGTCCAGGCACTTGGCGCGGTCGTCCTTCATCGCCTTGGCGGTCAGCGCCAGCACCGGCAGCGCCGCGAAGCGCGGCTGGCTGCGGATATGCGCCATCGCTTCGTAGCCGTCCATTTCCGGCATCATGATGTCCATCAGGACAATGTCGAAGTCCGGGCTTTCATCCAGCGCTTCCAGGGCTTCGCGGCCGTTGTTGGCGAGGTGGATATCGAAGCCCAGCTCTTCCAGCTGGGCGGACAGCGCATAGATATTGCGCATGTCGTCGTCCACCAGCAGCAGCTTCTTGCCCTCGAAAATGTCGTCGCGGTGTTCGATCAGCTCCGGGTTGCCGCGCCGGTGGGCGGGCAAGGTGGACTCCAGCCAGTGCAGGAACAGCGACGCCTCGTTGAGCAGCCGTTCGTGGGAGCGTTCGGTCTTGAGGATGATGCGGTCGGCGTACTTGCGCAGCCGCGCTTCCTCGTCGCGGGTCAGGTCCTTGCCGGTGTAGATCACCACCGGCACCGCCTCGTAGGCGTCGTTGCCGTGCAGCCGCTCGAGCAGTTCGAAGCCGCTCATGTCCGGCAGGGTCAGGTCCAGAATCATGCAGTCGTAGACGGTTTCACCGAGGGCTTTCAACGCCGCCTCGCCGCTGGTGACGGCGGTGATCTGCACGCCCTTCTGGTCGAACAGCTCGCGGATGCTTTCATGCTGGATGGCGCTGTCCTCCACCACCAGCAGGCGCCGCACATTGGTCTCGATGGCGGTCTCGATCTTGGCGAAGGCGCTGAGCATCTGCTCCTGGCTGACCGGCTTGGCGAGGAAGTCGATGGCGCCGAGATCGAGCGCCTTCTTGCGCTCGTCCTTGCCGGACAGAAAGTGCACCGGAATATCCTGGGTGCGGGCGTCCGCCTTGAGCTTCTCCATCACCTCCCAGCCGTCGATGCCGGGCAGCCCGATATCGAGAATAATGGCGCTGGGCCGGTAGCGGCGCGCGTACTCGAGACCGGTTTCACCGTCGTGACAGATGTGGCTTTCCAGGCCGTAATCCGCCGCCAGATCCACCAGTACGTTGGCGAACTCGCCGTCGTCCTCGACCACCAGCACGGTCTTTTCGCGGACCACGAAGCCGTCGTCGTCCTGGCCTTCCAGCGGCAGATCGGCGGCGGTGTGCGCCTCGGCGTTGGCGCCGATGTCCACCGGTTCCGCCGGCGCCGCCCCGTCGTCCGCTTGCTCGCCCTGCCCGGCATGGCCTTCGGGCAGGTAGAGCATGAAGGTGGCGCCGGTGCCGGGGCCGTCGCTGTGCAGGCTGATTTCGCCGCCCAGCAGACGCGCCAGCTCCCGCGAGATGGTCAGCCCCAGGCCGGTGCCGCCGTATTTGCGGCTGGTGGTGCCGTCGGCCTGCTGGAAGGCCTCGAAGATCAGCTTTTGCTTGTCCTCGGGGATGCCCACGCCGGTGTCGGTGACCGCGAATTTAAGCGTGCTGGCACGGTCCATGCGGCCGGGAATGCGCTCGTCCTCGCCGGGGCGCTCGATGCTCAAGGTCACCGAGCCGTCGTCGGTGAATTTGAGCGCGTTGGAAAGCAGGTTTTTCAGAATCTGTTCGAGCCGCTGACGGTCGGTATAGAAACTGGCCGGCAGCCCCTCGCCGCGGGCCACGTGGAAGGCCACGTTACGGTTCTCGGCGATATGGCTGAAGTGGCGCTGGAAGTGATCGCACAGCTCCGACGGCGCGATGGCGTCCACCATCACGTCCATCTTGCCTTCCTCGATCTTGGAAATATCCAGAATGTCGTTGATCAGTGACAGCAGGTCGGCGCCGGCGGAATGGATCACCTGGGCGTGCTCCACCTGCTTGTCGTCCAGGTTGCCCTTTTTGTTCTGCCCCAGGGCGTTGGACAGAATCAGAATCGAGTTCAGCGGCGTGCGCAGCTCATGGGACATGGTGGAGAGGAATTCGGACTTGTACTTTGAGGACAGCTCCAGCTCCTTGATCTTGTCCTCCAGCTCCTGGTGCAGCAGCTCCAGTTCCTTGTTCTTCTGCCCCATTTCCGCTTTCTGTTCGCCGAGCACCTTGGCCTGGGCTTCCAGTTCCTCGTTGGTGACGCGCAGCTCTTCCTGCTGGGCCTGCAGGGACTCCTCCGAGGCACGCAGGGCCTGGGTTTGCGACTCCAGTTCCTCGTTGATCGCTTTCAGTTCTTCCTGCTGTTGCTGAAGGCGCGATTCGGAGGCGGACAGCTCCATGGCCTGCTCTTCCAGGTCCTGATTGACCTGGGCCATCTCTTCTTTCTGCGCTTCCAGCGCGCGCGCCTGCTGCTGGGTCTGCTCCAGCATGCCGGCCAGCCGCAGCCGGTTCTGGGCGCTGTGCAGGGCCACGCCGATCAGGGCCGCGCCCTGCTCCAGGAAGGCGGTGTCGGACTCGGAAAACGACTGAAAGGCGCCCACTTCCAGCACGCCTTTCAATTCATCGTCGTGAAGAATCGGCAGTACCATGACGTTGCGCGGTGCCGCGTTGCCGGTGCCGGAGCCCACCAGCATGTACTCCTCGGGCACCTGCTCAAGAATAATGGTTTTCTTTTCCAGCGCGCTCTGCCCGACCAGGGATTCGCCCAGACGGAATTCGTTGGCCAGCTGCTTGCGCCGCTGCATGGCGTAGGCGCTGGAAAGGCGCAGTGTTTCGCTGTCGGTGTCGAAGGTATAGAAGGCGCCGACCTGGGCTTCCAGGGTGGGCACCACATAGGAGAGAAGATTGTTGCCCAGCTGTTCGATGCTCAGATCACCGCGCATCAGGGCGTTGAGTTCGGACAGCTGGTTTTTCAGCTGCTCCTGACGCCGGTCCTCGTCGGTGCGCGCTTTCAGGGTGTCGCGCATTTTGCGGATGGCGCGGATCAGGTGGCCGGTTTCGTCACGGCTGTCGCTGCGGATCTCGGTGTCCCAGTTGCCGCTGGCGATGCTGTCCGCGGCGCCCATGGCGTCTTCCAGGGGGCGCGTAATGGAACGGGTGACCCGCAGGGCGATCAAGCCGAGCAGCGTGAACGCCACGCTGCCCAGGGCCAGGCCGATCAACTGGGTGCTTTTATTGTCTTCGCGGCTGGCGTTGAGGTTATCGCGGAAGCTCTGGTATCGCTGTTGCTCGAAGGCGCCGTGCTCGTCGGTGTACTGCTGCTCCAGGCGCTGCATCTCGGTGAGCGCTTCGTAGCTATCGACCCGCGCGCCGGGATTTTCAACCAGCCCGGTGGCGGTGTCGTTGGCGACGGTGATGTAGGTGATAAAGGCGGAGCGCAAATCGTCCACCGGCGCGCTCAGGGTGGGGTCGAGACGCTCGATATCGCCGAGGCGTTCCAGGAAACGGTCGGAGCGCTCCCGGGCCTCGTCCAGCAGCCCGGCGTCCGCCTGGCTGATGGCGTCGTCGAAGGCATCGCTGATCGCCAGGAATTCCACATTGTTGGCGTTGACCAGTTCCAGCACCGGAAAGTCATGGCTCTCCACCTGGCGCAGATGATCAATATTGGTTTCCGCGATGTAGTAGCTGTACAAGAAGTAAGCGAGGAACAGGAAGATCCCCAAGCCCGCCACGGACAAAATCTTCAGCCGCACGGACAGATGCTGAAACCCAGTCATTAACCGTTTCCCCCTGAATCCGAGGTTTGTTATGGCGTTATGCTATTGCCCCGGTATTCGTGCTTTCCCGCAGGAATAAGACTAAAGCATTAAAGTACCAGAAAGCGATTCAAGGCGGCAATAAAAGGCGAAGGGAGGAACCGGAAGGGAGAAGTTGGTGCGGGTAGCCGGACTCGAACCGGCACAGCCATAAGGCCGAGAGATTTTAAGTCTCTTGTGTCTACCAATTTCACCATACCCGCAGGTCATGCCGAACTTTACACAACAGATGCAGGCCTGGGAATGGAGGCGCGGGTCGGAATCGAACCGGCGTATACGGAGTTGCAGTCCGCTGCATAACCACTCTGCCACCGCGCCGTTAAACCTGTACGAACAAAAAACCCCGGCTTGGGCCGAGGTTGGAAATCTGGAGCGGGAAACGAGATTCGAACTCGCGACCCCAACCTTGGCAAGGTTGTGCTCTACCAGCTGAGCTATTCCCGCTTTTTTCCAGCGCCGGGTTGCCCCGAACGCGAAGCCGCATTCTACCCGAGCGCGGGTCTCTGTCAAGACTGTTTTTGCTGCCGATTCAATATCTTGGACAAACTTTGCGCAGTCGTGCCGGGGCCTTCAACCCGCCCCGTTCACGAGCCGTCGCGGTCGCCGCCCGGGTTAGTGAATTGCGGCACCGCCGCGCGCAGATAGGAGAACATGGACCACAGCGTCAGCGCGGTGGCCAGGTACAAACAGCCGTAAGCCAGCCACAGCCCCGGCGTCATGACAATGGTGAGGTTGTCCGCGCTGTGCTCCGGCTTGAGCGCCAGCAACAACGTGATCGCCACCATCTGGGTAACCGTTTTGATCTTGCCGATCGAACTGACCGCCACCTTGGCGCGCTCGCCCAGCTCCGCCATCCACTCACGCAACGCGGACACGGTGATTTCCCGGGACACGATCACCATCGCCGGCACCGCGAACCAGACGCTGGCGTGGGTCTGCACCAGCATCACCAGGGCCACCGCCACGATCAATTTGTCCGCCACCGGGTCCAGAAACGCCCCGAACGGGCTGGTCTGGCCGAGACGCCGGGCCAGGTAGCCGTCCAGCCAGTCGGTCAGGCCGGCGGCCAGAAACAGCGCCGCGGCGAGCAGATCGCTCCACCAGAAAGGCAGGTAGAACACCGCCACCAGCACCGGAATGGCAGCCACCCGGATAAGCGTGAGAATGTTGGGCAGGTTGAGAATGGGAGCGTGCTTGGACATGGACAACTTCTATGCCGTCGGCGGAAAAAGTGAGTATAACGGAAAGCGGCGCCGGCCTCATTGTTGAAACGGCCGGGGTGAAGGCATCGCCGCTGATTATTCGTGAAACCAGTTGTACAGCGTCTCGGCGGTCTGGGCATTGATGCCTTCCACCCGCGCCAGCTCTTCCCGGGACGCGTTACGCAGCTGCTTCAAGCCGCCGAAATGGTTCAGCAGCGCCTTGCGCCGCTTGGGGCCGACGCCGGGAATGTCTTCCAGACCGGACCGGCGGGCCTTGCCGCGCCGGGCGCGGTGGCCGGTGATCGCGAAGCGGTGCGCCTCGTCACGCACCTGCTGCAGCAGATGCAGCGCCGCGTGGGCACCGCCGGGCACCAGCTCGCGGCCGTCGGGCAGGTACAGCACTTCCAGGCCCGGGCGCCGGCTGGGCCCTTTGCCGATGCCCATCACCAGCACCTGGTTGTCCAGGTGCAGGCTCTGGATCACCTCGAAACTGCGCTGCATCTGCCCCTTGCCACCGTCGATCAGCAACAGGTCCGGCAGCTTCGCCTCTTCCTTCACCACCCGCTGGTAGCGGCGCCGTACCGCTTCCTCCAGGGCTTCGTAATCGTCACCGCCGTGCTCCGGGCTGACGTTGAAACGGCGGTAGTCCGCCTTGCGCGCGCCCTGCTGGTCGAACACCACGCAGGACGCCACCGCCCGCTCGCCCTGGGTGTGGCTGATATCGAAACACTCGATGCGGCGAATCGGCGTGTCCGCCTCAAGCAGGGTCTCCAGTGCATGAAAGCGCTGTTCCAGGTGCTCCCGGGCGGCCAGATCCGCGTGCAGGGACTGGTCCGCGTTGGTGCGCGCCATGTTCAGCCAGGCCTGGCGTTGGCCGCGTACCCGGGCGGCCAGCCGGATGCGGCGGCCGAGATGGGTTTCCATGGCTTCCTGCAGGGCCGCCTGCCCGGGCAGCGCGCCGGGCAATACGATCTCCCTGGGGATCGACTGGTCGTCGCGTTCGGCCAGGTAGTACTGGGCCAGGAAGGCTTCCAGGATTTCATCGCTGTCTTCCTCGCCGCGGGTATCCGGCCGGAAGCTGCGGTGGCCGAGCACCCTGCCCTGGCGCACCATCAGCACCTCCACCACCGCCAGCCCGTGGCGCACGGCGATCGCCACCGCGTCCACGTCGCCGCCCCGGTCGGTTTCCACATTCTGCTTTTGCTGCACCGCCTGGATGGCGGCGAGCTGGTCGCGCAGTTCCGCCGCCCGTTCGAAATCCAGCTGCTCGGCGGCTTTCTCCATCTGCTCGGTGAGGTGGTCGCTGACCTGGCGGCTGCGGCCGGAGAGAAAATCCATCGCCATGCGCACCTGCTCGGCGTACGCCTCACGGCTGACGAAATCCACGCAGGGCGCGGTGCAGCGCTCGATCTGGTACTGCAGGCACGGCCGTGTGCGGTTGCGGAAGAAGCTGTCCCGGCAGTTGCGCACGCGGAACACCTTCTCCACCAGCGCCAGGGTTTCGCGGACGCTGCCGGCACTCGGATAGGGCCCGAAATAGCGGCTGCCCGGCCGGCGCTTGCCGCGATGAAAGGTGATGCGCGGGTACTCGTCCGAGGTGGTGATCTTGATATAGGGGTAGGACTTATCGTCGCGCAGCAGGATATTGTACGGCGGGCGCAGGGACTTGATCAGCGACTGCTCGAGCAGCAGTGCCTCCGCCTCGCTGGCGGTGACGGTGGTCTCCACGCCCGCGATACGGCTCACCAGCGCGCGGGTCTTGGCGCCGGTGACGTTTTTCTGGAAATAGGAATTCAGCCGGGCGCGAAGGTCCCGGGCTTTACCCACATAGAGCACCCCGCCCTCGTCGTCCAGCATCCGGTAGACACCGGGCTTGCGGGCACAATGGGCGAGAAACTGCTTGGCGTCGAATTGCGGCAAGGCCACTCCGGGGTCGGCGAACGACAGGCTGCATAGGATCGGCACTGGCGCGATACTGTCAAGCCCGCGCCGGTCATTTCCGCCCGCCGACCGGACCCTCAGGCCGGGTTGGCTTCGTCGGCGTCCACCATGCCGTGGCGCACCGCCACCAGGGCCATTTCCACATCGCTGCTGATGCCCAGCTTGTCGAAAATGCGGTAGCGGTAGGTGTTCACCGTCTTCGGCGACAGGCACAGCTGATCGGCCACGTCCTGCACCTTATGGCAGTTGACGATCAGAATCATGATCTGCAGCTCGCGCTCGGAGAGCATGTCCAGCGGCGCGTCCGGGGTCGGCACGAAGGGCCGCAGCGCCATCGCCTGGGCGATCTCCGGGCTGATGTAGCGCTGCCCGGTGCTCACCACCTTGATCGCGCGCACCATCTCTTCCAGGTCGGCGCCCTTGCTCAGGTAGCCGGCGGCGCCGGCGTGCAGCAGCCGCGACGGGAACGGCTCGTCCTCGCAGACGGTCACGGCGATCACGCGCAGGCCGTCGTCCTGGCGCAGCATCCGCCGGGTCGCTTCGAGGCCACCTATGCCGGGCATTTTAATGTCCATCAGCACCACGTCCGGGCTCAGCTCGCGGGCCAGGCGTACCGCTTCTTCCCCACAGTCGGCCTGGCCAACCACACGAATCCCTTCCTGATCGCCGAGCATGCGGGTGATGCCGGTTCTAACCAGATCGTGGTCGTCGACCACCAGTACTTTTATCATTTTATCCTCCCCACTTAGCGTCCTTGATAGTGGATGTGTTTTGAACCCATCAAGCCTAGCGCGCCGGGGCCTGGATGCCTAGTGGCCGGCGTCACGATTCGACCAGGGTCGCATTGACGCGCCAGGGTGTGACGGGTAATTCTGAAACCCGGCCAATCTCACAACAAGGACAAGACCGATGAGCGCGATTCTGCTTTTGGTTCTGGGCCTCGGCGGCATGGCCGCCGGCTACTTTGTCTACTCCCGCTTTATCGCGGAGAAAATTTACAAGCTTGATCCGGATTTCCGCACCCCGGCCCACGAGTTCGAGGACGGGGTCGACTTCGTGCCCACCAATCGCTTTGTGCTCTGGGGCCACCATTTCACCTCGGTGGCCGGCGCGGCGCCCATCGTCGGGCCCGCCATCGCGGTGATCTGGGGCTGGCTGCCCGCCTTTCTCTGGGTGGTGCTGGGGACCATCTTCTTCGCCGGCGTCCACGACAGCGGCGCGATCTGGGCCAGCGTGCGCAACCGGGCCAAGTCGGTGGGCGCGCTCACCGGCGAGGTGGTCGGCGGACGCGCCCGCAGCGTATTCATGATCGTCATCTTCCTGGTGCTGCTGATGGTCAACGCGGTGTTCGGGGTGGTGATCGCCAAGCTGCTGATCAACAACCCCGGCGCCGTGGTGCCGGTATGGGGCGCCATCGCCGTGGCCCTGGTGATCGGGCAACTGATCTACCGCCGCAAGATCGGCCTGGGCCTGGTCTCGGTGGTCGGCGTGGCGGCGCTCTACGCGCTGATCTACATCGGCCCCTCGGTGCCGGTGACGCTGCCGGAAAGCACCGCCGGCCTGTCGCCCAACGCGCTCTGGATTCTGATTCTGTTCGGTTACGCGGCGATCGCGTCGCTGCTGCCGGTGTGGGTGCTGCTGCAGCCCCGGGACTACATCAACGGCCTGCAATTGTTTGTCGGCCTGATCCTGCTGTACGGCGCGGTGATCATCGCCAGCCCCACGGTTGTCGCGCCGATGATCAACTTCGGCGTGCCCGAAGGCACCCCCTCGATGCTGCCGCTGCTGTTCGTGACCATCGCCTGCGGCGCGATTTCCGGCTTCCACGGCCTGGTGGCCTCGGGCACCACCTCCAAGCAGCTGAACAAGGAAACCGACGCCCGCTTCGTCGGCTACTTCGGCGCCGTGGGTGAAGGCGCCCTGGCGCTGGCCGCGATCATCGCCGCCACCGCCGGCTTCGCCTCGCTGGCCGACTGGCAGGCGGTCTACACCTCGTTCGGCCAGGGCAGCCTGACCGCCTTCGTGGACGGCGGCGCCTTTATTCTCGCCGCCGGCACCGGCATGGAAGTGACCGTGGCGGCCACCCTGCTCACGGTGATGGCGGCGCTGTTCGCCGGCACCACCATGGACACCGGCCTGCGTCTGCAGCGCTACATTTTCCAGGAATGGGGCGAGATCTATAACATCGGCTGGATGCGCAAGGCGCTGCCCGCCACCCTGCTCTCCGTGGCCAGCTGCCTGATTCTGGCGTTCGGCGCCGGCGGCGCGGACGGCTCCGGCGGGCTGCTGATCTGGCCGCTGTTCGGCACCACCAACCAGCTGCTGGCCGGCCTCACCCTGCTGGTGATCACCGTGATGCTGGTGCGCCGCGGCCGGCCCACCTTCTACACCCTGGGCCCGCTGGTGTTCCTGCTGGTGATGACCCTGGCCGCGCTGCTGATGCAGCTGCGCGACTTCTTCGAGAAGGAGAACTGGTTCCTGCTGGGTCTGGATCTGGTGGTGCTGGTGGCGGCGGTGCTGGTGACCCTGGAGTGCGTGGCCGCGCTGCGCCGCGCCAAGGGCGCCGCCAACGACGAGAGCGCCTCTTGAGCGGCACGCAACAGGCGGCGCGTCTGATCGGCCGGCTGCGCCGCTGGTCCCGGCGCGCCGGCGATCTGGGGGCGAGCTACTACAACGCCCCCTACCGGGCCGCGATCGCCCGGGCCCGGCGGGACGAGGAGGATCTGTTCATGCTGATGGTGTTCTCCGAAACCCTCGGCATCCCCAACCCGGCCACCTGGTACACCCTGGAGCTGCAGCCGCTGCTGCTGGACCGCTTCCACGACTGGCACAAACGCATGGGCATGCCCCATTCGCCCCTCGACCACTTCCGCTGCTGCTGATTCATGCCCGACCCGAACCGCCACACCGCTCTGGATATCGATACCCTGCTGCGCCGGCGCCGCCTGTTAATGGTGGGCGGCAAGGGCGGCGTGGGGAAAACCACGGTGGCCTCGGCCCTGGCATTGCGCGCCGCCAGCCTGGAACGCCGCGTACTGCTGGTGTCCACCGACCCGGCGCACAGCCTGGCGGACGCCTTCGACCGGGAGATCGGCGACCGGGAAACCGACCTGGCGGCCAACCTCACCGGCCTGGAAATCGATCCGGACAGCGAGGTGGACGCCCATCTGGAACGCGTGCGGGCGCAGATGGCCCGCTTCACCGGCGCCGACCAGCGCCCGGAACTGGAGCGCCAGCTGCGCCTCAGCCGCCAATCACCGGGGGCCCAGGAAGCGGCCCTGCTGGAGCGCATTACGACGATCATTGATCAGCAGGACCGCTTCGATCTGATTGTGTTCGACACCGCCCCCACCGGCCACACCCTGCGGCTGCTCAGCCTGCCGGAACTGATGGCGGCCTGGAGCGAAGGCCTGTTAAAGCAGAACCGGCGCACCGAACAGCTGGGCAAGGTGCTGGGCCATCTGACGCCGGGGCGGGACCTGGAGAGCCCGCTGGGGGAACCGGAGGACCGGGAACTGGAAGGGCTGGACCAGCGCGCCCGGGCGCTGGCGGCGCCACTGCTCGAGCGGCAGCGACGCTTCCACCGCGCGCGGCGGCGGCTGCAGGACACCGACCACACCGGCTTTGTGTTCGTGCTGACCCCGGAGCGGCTGCCGATCCTGGAAACCGAACGGGCCGTGGCCAGCCTCGGCGAGGCCCGGATCCCGGTGGCCGGAATGATCATCAACCGGGTGTTGCCGGACGAGGCGGAGGGCGCCTTCTTCCGCGCCCGCCGGGAGCGGGAGCAACGGCTGATGGCGGACATCGACCAGCGCCTGGGCGCCCTGCCCCGCCTCACTCTGCCGCTGCTGGCCGACGATATTCAGGGGGGCGACGCGCTGGAGGCGTTCGCCGGGCGCTTCAGCCAGCCACGTTGAACAATTTCACGTCGGGCCGGCCGGCCAGCAGGTCTTTCAAACCACCACCCAGGCCTTTCATGTTCTCGCGGTGGGCGTCCAGCGCCGCCTGATCGTTGTACTGCTCATAAATCATCACGGTGTCGCCGTCGTCCACGGACTGGTGGACGGTGTAACCGTGATTGCCCTCTTCCTTGCGGACTTCCACGGCGATGCGGCTCATCTCAGCGGCGAGCGCGTCGCCCTTGCCGGGTTGGGCGGTGAGGATAGCTACGATACCGAGCATGGTGATTCCTTTTTTGTTTGTGGAATAACTCTTTTGGAATGAGATTCCGAAATGGAGCAAGCATGCTGGCACAGCGGTGTGGGCGCGGCCATGGGGTTTTGCGTCGTGGATTGGGGTGGAAAGGACTTGGGAAAGGCAGGCAATCAGATATTCGCGTACAAAAATATTATAAACTGAATAATTCTAGTTTCGCCGTGAAACACAGGGCATGGATTCTCTTGTCATCAGGAGCCTTGCAGTTACTTGTTGTTCTGATTCTGCCCTTCAATACCAATAGCCTTTCTAATTTCCACCATTTCTTTGCCTCTTGTTCGGTAGCCTGGGCTAACCTGTCCCGCCGAGTACAAATGACCGATAAGTCGCTGGAAATAATCTCGAGTCTTAGCGTCAGATTTTTGGCTTTCATCTGAAAAATAGGAAAGACGTCTCAGCATAGAATCTATTTTTTGTCGATGCTTGTTTTTTACGTCAATGCCGCCTTGCTTTAATATTACCCCAGTAACTTCCTTTTCAGTAGTAGCGTGATATGTTCTATTCTTATGTACCTTGTACCCGCGATTTTTCTCTAAGTAACCGCTAATATATCGTAAGAAATTCTTTGGAATTTTTTGTCCAGAGAATGTGAGATCATCGACATAAAGAGTGAAACGAAGCCCTCTTGAGGAAGCGTACTGATTTATATGCTCAAAAACGCCGAAGTTGACGAAGAAGGCGAGGCTTTGGCTAATTGGAGAGCCGGTGGGGATATGGCCTTTAACCGTGCAGAGATCGGCAAGTGTCTGAGCTATATCGCTGGAGCAATGCAGCCGCTTTCTTAGACCGCGATAAACAATGTCCCTGGTCGTACTTTGGTAAAATCTTTGTATATCCTGTTTGGCAACAGCACGTTCACCGCGATGCTTAGCAGCATTGTCGACATAAGAGCGGCCCTTCACCCCGGACATTAGATAATCCGGAGGAGAGATTCTACATAGCAGTTTATTTATACGATTATGGTAGCGCAGAACTTGAGATTTAGGTATTTCTATCGCCCGGCCACTTTCAGTGGTACCAAATTTATAATTTTTATCGGCGCGCCTAACCACTGTTTTTAACGTCTTCGGCTTAGTGCCTAACACAGCGGCCAATTTACTATGGCTACGGAGTTTAAAAAGAGGACTCTGATGTACAGGGTATTGCTTTACCCTTTTATTATTATTTGCCAAAAGACTCCATCCATATCGCCAAAGTCAAGTAGGAATTAACAGACTTCTTCACTCCCGACCTCACCCCATCAAAAAACGGTACTTTTCGCGGAGTTCCGAGTAGAAAAATCTCAAAGATATGCTTATTGATACTCAAAGTATTCGCATAGAAATCAGACAAAGAACGAGAAGGTGAGAGACCACCCTCTTCCATTTTCTGAATAATCTTTTGGTCAAGGTGTGTAGCTTGAGCCACATCCTCAAGCGAAAAATCAAAAACCAATCTGAGATTTGCTACTAATGTTCTCATAGTCAACCCTTTAAAAGGTTGTTATGCCCGCGGGTGATGCCGGACAATAAAATAATCATCCTACGGGCAATGCCATACCTGCTGTGGAAAGCAGAGCAATGACCAAGAGCTTCAGCACCCACACCACGAACCAAGCCGCAATGCTAATGAGAACCCTGACCACGACCGGGTGCCCTAAAAGACCCCCAATCTTGCCTACACATCGTCTTCCAAATGTCTTCAAACGCTTACTTAGTGACATAGTACGTCTCCAATGGTGGTTACACCTAGCCGGATGACTAGGCTCACAGAGTAACCAGACCATAGCGTCGGGGAATATTCGGAAGACTTTACCCGCGAACCAACCTGCTCGTCTCACAGACGAGCGATCCGGGCGACGGAGTGCCTTTCAGCGCGAGCGCCTCACCGGAACGGGCAGAGCACCAATCGCTCCTCGAAGATTTCTCTTCTGATGTCAGTCCTAAAGCAGACTTATCTGTGATGTTTCCCCATAGAAGACCCGTGAAACGTATCACAGTTTTTTTCGATGTCCAATAGCGAGACAAGCCAACAACATGGCTCATCCCAGCGTCGGCAGAGCCACCTCAATTCGATAGTCAGAGTGCCTAACCATGAGCATGGGACGGGCGGCTTGGATCGACAGAGCAAACCAAGTTGGGTGGTAACTGAGAGGCTTGGGCGCGCTTTGCGCGCGCCGAGAGGGTGGGATGGGCTCGCTTCGCTCGGGGCTGCGCCCCGTCGCCTTTGGCGACGCCCCTTCGCGGCGCTTTGCGCCGCTCGGTCGAACCGGTGGGTTCGAATGAGACCGCCCTGTCCGCCAAAAAAAAGGGGCTGCCTTTTGGCAGCCCCTTTTGTTTGGCGGAGAGGGTGGGATTCGAACCCACGGAGGACGCAAATCCTCGGCGGTTTTCAAGACCGCTGCATTCGACCACTCTGCCACCTCTCCGATGGGCGCCAATCATACCTGAGACGCTTTCGCAGTCAACGGTCCCGGGTCAATAAGGCTGCCATAACCGTGTGATTCAAGAGGGAAATCTTGATTTTGGCGCGAGTGTCCCTATTATCCATGGGACACCCTCAAGCAATGAGTCCGAGTATGAGCAACCACCCGAACCCGTACACCGCCCCCCACCGTCAGCACACGGCAACGGCGGTCACCGGCGAGCGCGCCGCTCAGGTCCTGAAAAACACCTATATGCTGCTGGGGCTTTCCCTGATGGTCGCCACCGGCGCCGCGGTGTTCGCCATGGCATTGGGCATCGGCTACGTCAATGTGTTCGTGACACTGGGCGTCTACTTCGGCCTGCTGTTCGCCACCAATAAGCTGCGCAACAGTTCCTGGGGCATTCTCGCCGTGTTCGGCCTGACCGGCTGGCTGGGTTTCACCACCGGACCGATCATCAACATGTACGCCCAGATCAACGGCGGCATGGAAATCGTGTCCCTGGCCCTGGGCGGCACCGCCAGTATCTTCGTGGCCATGTCGGGTATCGCGCTGGTGACCCGCAAGGACTTCAGCTTCATGACCAACTTCATCATGGTTGGCATTCTGGTGGCCTTCCTGGCCGGCCTGGCGGCGGTGTTCTTCAACATCCCGGCGCTGTCACTGGCCGTGTCCGCCGCCTTCGTGCTGCTCTCGTCCCTGCTGATTCTGTGGCAGACCAGCGCCATCATTCACGGCGGCGAGACCAACTACATCATGGCCACGGTCACGCTGTTCGTGTCGATCTACAACCTGTTCCTGTCCCTGCTGCATATTCTCACCGCCCTCAGCGGGAATGATTAAAGTCAGTCTGCTCGTGACCGCCGGGCCGCAACGGCCCGGCGCCATCACCGCCCTTCACACCGCCCAGGCGGTGGCCCGTTCCTCCCACCAGCTCTATCGCATCTTCTTCTACGGCGACGGTGTCCATCTGGCCAACCGGCTCGCCCGCCGTGGCGATCTGGCCTGTGACGCCCAGCGCGGCTGGCAGACGCTGGTGGCCGAGCACGGCTGGCCGGCCTCGGTGTGCGTGGGCGCCGCGCTCAAGCGCGGTATCAGCGACAGCGAGGAGGCCCGCCGCGCCGGCCTGAACGACGTCAGCGGCACCCTGGCGGACGGCTTCACGCTGGTGGGGCTGGGCGACTGGGTGGACGCCCTGACGCAGAGCGACCGGGTGGTGCATTTTGGCTGATTCAGTGCTTTATCTGGTGCGCCATGCGCCGGGCCGCGGCGGCGGTTGGCGCGAAAGCGTGGACATGGCACTTACCGGCGCCGCCTTCGGCGTCGCCACCCTGGTCTGGTTCGAGGCGGCGCCCTTGAAAGTGCTGGCGCGGCGCGCCGACCATGGGGACCTGCTCGCCGAGCTCACCGGCTTCGGCGTGCGCTGCGTGGCCCGGCGCGACGATCTGCCCGCCGGGCTGGACGGCATCGAGGGGTTGGACGACAGCGCGCTTCACGGGCTGCGGCACAGCGCCGCGCAACTGGTCATCTTATAATGTTGCACCTGATCGGCTTTGACGACCTGGACAGCGAAACCGGCCGCGACTGCCTGGCGGTCTACGAAAGCGGCGATCTGTGCGTGTTCGTCGACCAGGGCCATCTGGTGGCCGCCGACTTTCCACTGCAAGGGCCGGGCTTTCTGCTCGCCGAGGGCCCGCCGGCGGCACGCCCGGCGGATCTGGAAACCATTGACTACGACCGGCTGGTGGCCCTGATCGCCGAACAGGGCCCGGTCACCGGCTGGTACGACACCGAGAGCTCATGAGCGAACATCCTTTCGCGCCCTATGTGCGCACCCTGGGCCGTGGCAAACGGGCACGGCGCAGCCTCACCCGGGAAGAAGCCGCCGACGCCATGGCGATGATCCTGCGCGGCGAAGCGGAACCGGCCCAGGTCGGCGCCTTCCTGATGCTGCTGCGCGTCAAGGAGGAAACCGCCGAGGAGCTGGCCGGCTTCCTGGACGCCTGCCGGCCGGTGTGCCGGGAGCATCTCGCCGCCCTGCCCGCCGTCGACGTGGACTGGCCCAGCTACGCGGGCAAGAAGAAACACCACCCCTGGTACCTGCTGGCCGCCCGCCTGCTGGCCGACAACGGCCTGCGCATTCTGATGCACGGCGGCCCGGCGCATACCCCCAACCGCCGCTACAGCGACGACATGCTGGCGGAGCTGGGCCTGGCGTTGCCGGCCTCGGTGGCCGAGGCCGGCGAGCAGCTGGACAGCGACGGCTTGACCTATCTGGATCTGGGACACTTCTGCCCCGCCCTGCCGGAGCTGCTGATGATGCGCTTCCAGCTGGGCCTGCGCTCGCCGATCAACACGCTGGCGCGCAGCCTCAACCCGGCGGCGGCGCCGCTGAGCATGCAGAGTGTGTTCCACCCCGCCTATCTGGAGCTGCATCTGGGCGCGGCGAGCGCCTGCGGCGACCGCAACCTGCTGCTGTTCAAGGGCGAAGGCGGCGAGCTGGAGATCCGCCCGGATGCACGCACCGCCCTCACCGGGCTGCGCCACGGCGAGCCGGCGGACGGCGTACTGAGCGCCGCCATGGGCCGCCAGACGCCGCCGGGCGAAGTGTCCGTGGCGCCCCTGCAGGCGCTGTGGCGCGGCCAGGCGGACGACGCCTATGGCCAGGCCGCGGTGATCAAAACCGTGGCGGCGGTGCTGTGGGGCCTGGAAAAAGTCACCAGCCTGGAGGAAGGCGAGAAGGCGGCCGCCGCCCTGTGGGAGGCGCGCCACCGGGACCGGCTCTAGGCGCCGTCGGCGGCACCGAACCAGCGGTAACGCGGATGCAGGCTGACCACGCTGCCGACGATGATCAGGGTGGGCGCGTGGATTTCACGGCCTTCGATGCGGTCGGCCAGGTCGGCCAGCGTGCCGGTGATCACTTCCTGGGCGTCGGTGGTACCGCGTGAGACCAGCGCCACCGGTGTGTCCGCCGCGCGCCCGTGCTCGATCAGCCGGGCGCAGATTTCGCGCAGCCCCACCAGCCCCATGTAGAACACCAGGGTTTCCTGCTCCGCCACCAGGCTGGCCCAGTTCAGGTCCACACTGCCGTCCTTGCGGTGGCCGGTGACAAAGCGCACCGACTGAGCGTGGTCCCGATGGGTCAGCGGAATACCGGCGTAGGCGGCGCAGCCGCTGGCGGCGGTGATGCCGGGGACCACCTGGAACGGGATGCCGGCGGCCACCACCTCTTCCAGCTCCTCGCCGCCACGGCCGAAAATAAAGGGATCCCCGCCTTTCAGCCGGCACACCTTCTTGCCCTCGCGGGCGTAATGCACCAGCAGATCGTTGATGTTGTCCTGCGGCAAGGTGTGCCGGTCGCGGGCCTTGCCCACGTAGATCAGCTCCGCGTCCTCGCGGGCCAGGGCGAGAATCTCCGGTGCCACCAGCCGGTCGTACAGCACCGTATCCGCCTTGCGCAGCAGATGCAGGCCACGGAAGGTGAGCAGGTCCGGGTCGCCGGGGCCGGCGCCCACCAGATAGACCTCACCGTCCACCGGCGGCGGACGCTCCTGGTCGGCGTGGGCCACGGCGGCGCGCAGCGCCGCCTCCGCTTCGGATTCATGCCCGGAGAGCACCTGCTCCACCAGCGGGCCGTCCAGCTGCCGCTCCCAGAAGGCTTCGCGGGCCTTGCGGTCCGGCAACGCCCGCGCCAGCGGCGCCCGGAAACGGCCCAGAATGCCGGCCAGGCGCCCCCAACGGCTGGGCAGCCAGGCTTCCAGCCGGGCCCGCAGCCGCCGGGTCAGCACCGGCGAGACGCCGGAAGAACTGATGGTGATGAACAAGGGATCGCGGTCGATCAGCGCGGGGAACACGAAACTGCTGATGTCCGGCCGGTCGACCACGTTGACCGGCACGCCCCGGGCGGCGCAGAGGGCCGCGACACGCTCGTTGAGCGCCCCGTCGTCGGTAGCCAGCACCACCAGCCGGGCACCGTCCAGGTCGTCGTCCTGGAAGGCGCGGCGGTGACACTCACCGCCGGCCCCTTCCCGCCCCACCAGGGCCTGAAGTTCGGCGCGCCATTGCGGCGCCACCAGACGCAGGCGGGCCCCGGCGCGGTGCAGCAAGCGCGCCTTGCGCAGCGCGGTGTCGCCGCCGCCCACCACAACCACGGTGTGGCCGGCGAGCTTGAGCCCCAGGGGCAGAAAATCCATGGCGTTGCGTCCTCCCGGCGTGCCTTCAGCTCAGCCGTTCCAGGCCTCTCATGTAGGGCCGCAGGGCCTCGGGCACGGTCACGGAACCGTCCTCGTTCTGGTAGTTCTCCAGGATCGCCACCAGGGTGCGGCCCACGGCCAGACCGGAACCATTCAAGGTATGTACCAATTCCGGCTTGCCGGTCTCCGGGTTGCGCCAGCGCGCCTGCATGCGGCGGGCCTGGTAATCCCGGAAGCTGGAGCACGAGGAGATTTCCCGGTAGCGGCCCTGGCTGGGCAACCACACTTCAATATCGTAGGTCTTGGCGGCGGAGAAGCCCAGGTCACCGCCGCACAGGATCACCACCCGGTAAGGCAGGCCCAGCTTCTGGAGAATCGCCTCGGCGTGACCGGTGAGGTCTTCCAGGGCCTGGTCGGACTGGTCGGCGGGCACCAGCTGCACCAGCTCCACTTTCTCGAACTGGTGCTGGCGAATCATGCCGCGGGTGTCCTTGCCGTGGCTGCCCGCTTCCGACCGGAAACAGGGCGTGTGGCAGACGTAACGGCGCGGCATGCTGTCCGCCTCGAGGATTTCATCGGCGGCCAGGTTGGTGACCGGCACCTCGGCGGTGGGGATCAGATAGAGCTCCCGCTCGCCTTCCATCTTGAACAGGTCTTCCTCGAATTTGGGCAGCTGGCCGGTGCCGCGCAGGGCCTCCGGGCCCACCAGATAGGGCACGTACAGTTCCTGGTAGCCGTGCTCCACGGCGTGGGTGTCGAGCATGAAATCGATCAACGCCCGGTGCAGGCGCGCGAGCTGGCCGCTCATCACCGCGAAACGGGCGCCGGACAGCTTGCTGGCGCGCTCGAAATCCAGATGGCCCTGGCTGAACGCCTCGCCCAGATCCACATGATCCTTGGCGGTGAACGACAGCTCGGTGGGGGTGCCCCACTGCCGCACTTCCACGTTGTCGTCTTCGTCGTTGCCGGCGGGCACTTCGTCCACCGGCACGTTGGGCACGCCCATGAGAAAGTCGCGAATCTCTTCCTGGACCGCCTTGGCGCGGGCCACTTCCTGGTCCAGCTCCGCGTCCAGGGTCTTCAGGGTTTCCGCCACCTTGGCCTTGGCGGCGTCCACGTCCATGCCGGACTTGATCAGCTCGCCGACTTCTTTGGAGGCTTTCTTGCGCTGCGCCTGAAGGTCCTGGGAGCGCATGTCCGCCTCTTTGCGCCGGGCGTCGAGGCTTTCGAAGCCGGCCAGGTCCAGGTCATAGCCCCGTTTTTTCAGCGCTTCACGGATGGCGTCGCCGTCCTGGCGCAGCGCACGGATATCAAGCATGGTCGGTCCCCTTGGGAATAAATCGTCGTTCGTCTCGCTGGCCAGCGGCCAGGGCCGCGAAGTTTAGCAAAATCGTAAGCCGCAAGCTTGTGGGAGACGGCGCCAACCAGGTCTCTGGTATCCCGCCGGGTGGCCGAGGCCACCCTTTCGCGGGCTGGGCCCGCTCCCACAAGGCCGTTCCTTAGCAGGCTAGCGGCTAATCGCCGTAGCGCTTCCAGTCGCTGTCCGCGTTTTTGCGGCGCAGGGTGCGCAGCTTGTCGGCGATGCGGATTTCCAGCCCCCGCTCCACCGGTTCGTAGAGGCGGGTGTCGCGCAGCTCCACGGGAAAATAGTTCTCGCCGTCGACGAAGGCGTCGGGGAAATCGTGGGCGTAGTGGTATTCGGCGCCGTAGCCTTCGTTCTTCATCAGCTTGGTGGGCGCATTACGCAGGTGCAGCGGCACGTCGTTGCTGGGGTTGGCGGCCACCAGGGCGCGCGCCGCGTTGTAGGCGTTGTAGACCGCGTTGCTCTTCGGCGCCACCGCCACATAGGCGATCGCCTGGGCCACCGCCAGCTCGCCTTCGGGGCTGCCGAGGCGCTCCTGAACGTCCCAGGCATTGAGGCACAGGGTGAGCGCGCGCGGGTCGGCGTTGCCGATCTCCTCGCTGGCCATGCGCACCACCCGCCGGGCGATGTAGAGCGGGTCGCAGCCGCCGTCGAGCATGCGCGCGAACCAGTACAGCGCGGCGTCCGGGTCGGAGCCGCGCACCGCCTTGTGCAGCGCGCTGATCTGGTCGTAGAAAACGTCGCCGCCCTTGTCGAAGCGCCGCACCGCGTCGCGCAGCACCTCTTCCATCAGCGGCCGGTCGATGCGCGGTTGCTCCCCGTCGGTGAGGTCCAGGGCGATCTCCAGCATATTCAGCAGCCGGCGGGCGTCACCGTCGGCGTAGCCGAGCAGCAGGTCGCGGGCGTCGTCCTCGATCACCGTGTCCGCCAGTTCCGGCTCCGCCAGGGCGCGGTTGAGCAGGCCGTCCAGGTCGGCCCGTTCCAGGCCGCGCAACCGGTACACCCGGGCCCGGGACAGCAGCGCGTTGTTCAATTCGAAGGAGGGGTTTTCCGTGGTGGCGCCGATGAAGATCACCGTGCCCTCCTCCACGTGCGGCAGGAAGGCGTCCTGCTGGGCCTTGTTGAAACGGTGCACCTCGTCGACGAACAGCACCGTGCGCCGGCCCTGCCCCAGCCGCGCCTTGGCCTGATCGACGGCGGCGCGGATGTCCTTGACCCCGGACAGCACCGCCGACAGCGTGATGAACTCGGCGTCCACGGAGCGGGCGAGAATCAACGCCAGGGTGGTCTTGCCGGTGCCCGGCGGGCCCCACAGGATCATCGAGTGCAGCTGACCGCGCTCGCTGGCCTGGCGCAGGGGTTTGCCGGGGCCCACCAGGTGTTTCTGGCCGACGTATTCGTCCAGATCGGCGGGACGCAACCGCGCCGCCAGCGGCTGGGCGGCGGCGCGGTTGTCGGTTTCGAACAGATCGTTCATTGCTGGTTGATGATGTCGGTGCCTTCCGGCGGCTGGAAGTCGAAGCGGTCCGCGGCGGGCGCCTTGTTGAGGGTGAGATCGCGGAAATCGATCACCGTTTTCTGGCCCAGGGCGTCTTCCAGGCGCATGGATACCGGGCGCTGCCCGTCGAAGGTCACGTCCAGGGTTTCAAACAGCGGGTCGCTGCCGCGCGGCTTCAGGCGGTAGGTGATGTTGTCGCCGTTGCGGTCCTGCTCTTCAACGCGGAACGCCTTGCCCACCGCCGACGGGTCGCCGCCGAACAGCAGCGCCGGGGTCTCGCTGAGGTTTTCGTTGAGCGGCCGCACCACCACCTGCTCAAGATCGGCGTCGTAGACCCAGACGGTTTCGCCGTCGGACACCGCCAGCTGCTCATAGGGCCGCTCGGTGTGCCAGTAAAAACGGTTGCCGCGCGCCACTTCCATGGTGCCGGAGGCTTCCTGGGCGCGGCGCCCGTCCTGGTCGAGCACGGTCTGCTCGAAGCCGCCGCGCAGGCTCTCCAGCCCCTGCAGCTTGGCGACCAGATCCTCGGCGGCGTTCGCCAGGGCCAGGGAGGGCAGCAGTGTTACCAACATCAAAAGCTTGTACATAGGGGTTCCTTGTCAGACCGGCGGCGGCGCGATCACTTCGCGCTGGCCATTGTGTCCGGCTTCGGACACCACACCGGCCATTTCCATGGCTTCCACCAGGCGGGCCGCCCGGTTGTAGCCGATCTTGAGTTTACGTTGCACCGAAGAGATGGAGGCGCGGCGGGACTGGGTGACATAGGCCACCGCCTCGTCGTAGAGCGGGTCGTCTTCCTCGCCGCCGTCGGCGCTTTCCATGCCCGGCAGGGGCGCCGACAAATCCGAGCCCCCTTCGAGAATCTCCTCGAGATAATCCGGCTCGCCGCGCTTGCGCCAGTCGTCGCAAACCCGGTGCACCTCTTCATCTGAGACAAAGGCGCCGTGCACCCGTTCCGGCATGCTGGTGCCGGCGGGCAAATAGAGCATGTCGCCGTGGCCGAGCAGCTGCTCCGCCCCGCCCTGGTCGAGCACCGTGCGCGAGTCGATCTTGGACGACACCTGGAAGCCGATCCGCGACGGCACATTGGCCTTGATCAGGCCGGTGATCACATCCACCGACGGGCGCTGGGTGGCGAGAATCAGGTGGATGCCGGCGGCCCGGGCCTTCTGGGCGATACGGGCGATCAGCTCTTCCACCTTCTTGCCGACGATCATCATCATGTCGGCGAACTCGTCGATCACGATCACGATGTACGGCAGCTTCACCGCCAGCGGCGCCTCTTCGTTCAGGTCCATGGGGTCGTTGGGCTTCCACAGAGGGTCCTTGAGCGGCTCGCCCTTCTTCTCCGCCTCGGCCAGCTTGCGGTTGTAGCCGGCGATATTACGCACGCCCACCGAGGCCATCAGCCGGTAGCGGCGCTCCATTTCACCCACGCCCCAGCGCAGCGCGCTGGCCGCCTCCTTCATGTCGGTGACCACCGGCGT
The DNA here is from genome assembly GCF_964221125.1 of Alloalcanivorax sp. Taxonomy (NCBI): domain Bacteria; kingdom Pseudomonadati; phylum Pseudomonadota; class Gammaproteobacteria; order Oceanospirillales; family Alcanivoracaceae; genus Alloalcanivorax; species Alloalcanivorax sp. The sequence continues at coordinate 40,559 of NZ_CAXPXK010000009.1, read as the reverse complement.
GAGCAGATGGGGGATGCCGTCGTAGACCGCCAGTTCCAGCATCTTGGGGTCGATCAGGATCATCCGCACGTCTTCCGGATTGGCCTTGAACATCAGCGACAGCAGCATCGCGTTCAGGCCCACGGATTTACCGGAACCGGTGGTACCGGCCACCAGCAGGTGCGGCATCTTGCCGAGATCCGCCATCACCGGGTTGCCGGAAATGTCCTTGCCCAGCGCCAGGGTCAGCGGCGAAGCGGCGTCGTCGAACATCCGCGAGCCGACCACCTCGGTGAGGCGGATCATTTCGCGCTGCTCGTTGGGAATCTCGATGCCCACCGTGGTCTTGCCGGGGATCACTTCCACCACCCGCACACTGATCACCGCCAGGGAGCGGGCCAGGTCCTTGGCCAGGTTGCTGATCTTGGACACCTTGATGCCCGCCGCCGGCTGAATCTCGAAGCGGGTGATCACCGGGCCGGGCTGCACCGCCACCACTTCGGCGTCGACGTTGAAGTCCTTGAGCTTGATCTCCAGCAGCCGGGACATGGCGTCCAGCGCTTCCTCGGAGTAACCGCCCTTGCTGTGGTCGTCCACCGCGTCGAGCAGCTCCAGCGGCGGCAGATCGCCGCTCACCTGGGCGGTGAACAGGGCGCGCTGCTTCTCTTTCTGGACGCGCTCGCTCTTTTCCACCGGCTTGGCGGGCTGGGCGATCTTGGGCGGGGTGCGGTTTTCCTGTTTTTTCTTCGCTTCGGTGACCACCTGGGCGCGCTTGTGGCGCGCCTCGCGGGCGGCCTGACGCTCGGCGCGCTGCTCGCGGCGCTGGGCGAACCAGGCCGGCACTTTCTGGCCGATGCCCAGCACCAGCGCGCCCAGGCGTTCGGCGAGGACGATCCAGGACAGGTCGGTGAACACGGTGACGCCGATCAGGAACAGCGCCACCATCACCAGGGTGCCGCCCAGGGCGTTGAACGCCGCCAGCGACGCCTGCCCGACCACCTGCCCGAGGATGCCGCCGGCGTCCTCGGGCAGCGCCAGGCCGGCGCCGGAGAAATGCATGTAGGCCAGCGCGGTGCCGCTCATCATGGTCAGCACGAAGCCCACCAGCCGCAGGCTGAACAGCGGCCAGCTGCCGGCCAGCCCGGCGTGGCGCTCGCGCAGCACCTTGAAGGCCCAGAACGCCACCAGCACCGGGAATACGTAGGCCATGTAGCCGAACAGGCCGAGCAACAGATCGGCGCAGAAGGCGCCGGCGCGTCCGCCGGCGTTGCTCACCTGGCCGGCGTCGCCCACGTAGGACCAGCCCGGATCACCGCTGTCGTAGGTGATCAGAGCCAGCAGCAGATACAGCGACAGGGCGATCAGGGCGATCACCATGCCTTCCATCAGGCCTTTCTTGAGATGGCGGGAAAACCCGGACGGTTTCGCGCCGGCGGCTGCCTTGGTCACTCGAGGCCTCTTACGTTGGTCAAACCCATTTCTTAGGAATCCTTCCTAAAGAGCTGAAATTACAAGGATTGTAGTCAATCCGGGCGCCATGAACCAGCGGCGGCGCCACGCTTCGCGCGGCCCGCGGTCCGACCTTGGCGTTCCCTATCGAAGTCATAGAGTGTACGCCCTTCACGGCCGATAGGATTTATTGTAGTTTGCTTGCGCCTTGAAAGGTGGCGTGCATGCCACAACTATTGCCCAATCAGCCGGACGGGTCACGCGGCCCGCGGCAACAATTCTGAATTCGTGGTGGAGGAATCAATGAGCGACGCGCAGCACCATCGACTGATCATCCTGGGTTCCGGCCCGGCGGGCTACACCGCGGCGGTGTACGCCGCCCGCGCCAACCTGAAACCCGTGGTGATCACCGGCATCGAGCCTGGCGGCCAGCTCACCACCACCACCGAGGTGGATAACTGGCCCGGTGACGTGGAGGGTCTCCAGGGTCCGGACCTGATGGTGCGCATGCAGCAGCACGCCGAGCGGTTCGAGACCGAGATTGTCTACGACCACATCCACACCGTAAATATCAAGGACCGCCCCTTCGTGCTGGAAGGCGACTCCGGCACCTACACCTGTGACGCGCTTATCATCGCCACCGGCGCCTCCGCCATGTATCTGGGGCTGGAGTCCGAGCAGGCGTTCATGGGCAAGGGCGTGTCCGCCTGCGCCACCTGCGACGGCTTTTTCTATCGCGGCCAGAAAGTGGCGGTGATCGGCGGCGGCAACACCGCCGTGGAAGAAGCGCTGTATCTGTCCAACATCGCCGAGGAAGTGGTGCTGGTGCACCGCCGCGACAAGCTGCGCGCCGAGAAGATTTTGCAGGACAAGCTGCTCGCCAAGGACAACATCAAGGTGATGTGGGACCACACCCTGGACGAAGTGCTGGGCGACGACTCCGGCGTCACCGGCATGCGGGTCAAGTCCACCAAGGACGACACCACCGAGAACGTGGAGCTGCAGGGCGTGTTCATCGCCATCGGCCATAAGCCCAACACGGACATCTTCCAGGGCCAGCTGGACATGAACAACGGCTACATCAAGATCAAGAGCGGTCTGGAAGGCAACGCCACCGCCACCAGCGTGCCCGGTGTGTTCGCCGCCGGCGACGTGGCCGACCACGTCTACCGTCAGGCGGTCACCTCCGCGGGTGCCGGCTGCATGTCGGCCCTGGACGCGGAGAAGTACCTGGAAAGCCTGGAAGAGTGACCGGAGAGTGATTCCCTGGCTGCCGCCGGGAAGTGACTTCCCGCCGCTCGAGGAGGCCCTGGACGATCCCAACGGCCTGCTCGCCGCCGGCAATGATCTGGCGCCGGACACGCTGATCAGCGCGTACACCAGGGGTATCTTCCCCTGGTACGACCCCAGCCAGCCGGTCCTGTGGTGGACCCCCAATCCCCGGTGCGTTTTTCGCCCCGGGGATTTTCATATCAGCCGCCGGCTCGGCCGGCACCTTCGGAATGCCGACCTGACCTTCTACCTGGACCGTGATTTCGAGCGGGTGATCGACGTCTGCGCGGCGCCCCGCGATGACGACGGCGGCACCTGGATCACACCGGAAATGCGCGCCGCCTACCTGCGGCTGCACGCACTCGGCCACGCCCACTGCGTCACCGTGTTCGAGGACGGCGAGCTGGCCGGCGGGCTGTACGGCGTGCAGCTGGGCGGCGTGCTGTTCGGCGAATCCATGTTTTCGACCCGCACCAACGGCTCGAAAAGCGTGCTGGCGCTGCTGTGGCGGCTGGCGCCACGGCTCGGCATCCGCCTGCTGGACGCCCAGGTGGAGAGCGAGCATCTGATGCGCCTGGGCGCCTTCCTGATGCCGCGGGTGGATTTCCAGCGGCAACTGGACGCCCTGATCACCGACATTACTCCCCTGCCCTGGCCGAAGGCGCCGATCCGCTGGAACGACGCCACGCCCTGAGCCGGTTACCCGGCGGTGCCGCGCTGCTCCGCGTAATCCTGGTAGGTCCGGATACTCTCCGGGTTGGCCATGGCGTCCGGGTTGGCGACTTTCTCCAGACTCTGCCCGAGCAGCAGCTTCTTGATCGGCAGCTCCATTTTCTTACCGGTCAGGGTGCGTGGCACGTCCGGCACGGCAACGATGTCGTTGGGCACATGGCGGGCGGAGAGGTTGTCGCGAATGCCGGCCTTGATCCGCCCTTTCAGGTCCTCGTCCAGGGACACGCCCTCGCGCAGCACCACGAACAGCGGCATGAACGACTCCCGCCCCAGGTATTCCAGGTCCACCACCAGGCTGTCGAGCACCTCCGGCAGCTCCTCCACCACGCGGTAGATCTCGCTGGTGCCCATGCGAATGCCGTGGCGGTTGATGGTGGTGTCGGAACGGCCGTAGATCACCGCCCCGCCGCGCGGCGTGATGCGGATCCAGTCGCCGTGGCGCCAGATGCCGGGGAACACGTCGAAGTAGCTGTCGTGGTAGCGGTGGCCGCCCTCGTCGTTCCAGAAATACAGCGGCATGGAAGGCATCGGTTTGGTGACCACCAGTTCGCCCACTTCGTCGTCGAGAATGCGGCCGTCGTCGTCCATGGCGTAGACCGCCGTGCCCAGGTAGCGGCACTGCATCTCACCGGCGTACACCGGCTGGATCGGACAGGCGCCCACGTAAGAGGCGGCCACGTCGGTGCCACCGCTGATGGCGGCGATCAGCACATCGCCGAGCTGATCCATGATCCAGCGGTAGCCCTCCTCCGGCAGCGGTGACCCGGTGGAACCCACGGTGCGGATGCGTCCGGTATCCACCCATTGCGACGGCTCGATCTCCGCCTTCTTGCAGTTCAGGAAATAGGCGGCGCCGGCGCCGAACACGGTGATGCCGGTCTCCTCGGCGAAACGCCACAGGGTGCCCAGGTCCGGATAGCCCGGGTTGCCGTCGTAAAGACAGATGGTGGCACCGGTGAGCAGCCCGGACATCTGCGAATTCCACATGATCCAGCCGGTGGTGGTGAACCACATGAAGCGATCGTCCGGGCCCAGGTCCAGATGCAGGGCATGATTGAGCAGCCCGTTGATCAGGGCGCCGCCGTGGCCGTGCACGATCGGCTTGGGCATGCCGGTGGTGCCGGAGGAATAGACCACCCAGATCGGGTGGTCGAACGGCAGCTGCTCGAACGCCATGGGCGCGTCGCGCTGGATCATCGAGGCCCAGGAACGGGCGCCCGGCAGCTCCGCGCCGTCATCCAGATACGGCAGCAGCACCAGGTGCTCCAGGGTGGGCAGGTCGTCGCGCAAGCCGGCGACCACGTCCAGACGGTCGAAGTCCTTGCCGCCGTAGCGGTAGCCGTCCACCGCGATCATCACCTTCGGATCAATCTGCTGAAAGCGGTCGAGCACGCTGCGGGTGCCCATGTCCGGCGAACAGCTGGACCAGACCGCGCCGATGCTGGCGCAGGCCAGGAACGCCACCACCGTTTCCGGAATATTGGGCAGGTAGGCCACCACCCGGTCGCCGGGGCCCACACCCAGGCCGCGCAGGCTGGCGGCGGTGGCGGCGATCTGCCGGTGCAACTCGCCCCAGGTGAGGGTCTGGCGGCCGCGCAGCTCGGAGCGGGACTCAATGGCCGGGCGCCCCGGGTCGCCGATATGAAAGCGGAACACCTGTTCGGCCAGGTTCAGGCGGGCGCCCTCGAACCATTTGGCGCCGGGCATGGCGTGGCCGTCCAGCACCCGGGTATAGGGCTGCGAATGGCGGATATCGAAGTATTCCCAGAGCGACGCGTAGAAGCTCTCCAGCTGGTCCACCGACCAGTCCCAGAGTTGCGGGTAATCGCTGAAGCTCAGGCCTTTTTCGGCCTTCAGCCAGTCCATGTAATGGGTCAGGCGGCTGTTGGCCACGCGGTCGGCGTCCGGCGTCCAGAGCGGCGCCGGCGGGTTGGTATTGCTGTTCATGGGCTCTCCCGTGCCGGTGCCCGGCGGAGGCCAACACAGCCCCTAAACCGCCACCGACGTTGTTTTGATTGTCATTATGTGGATACAAACCGGCTACAGACTAGCCAAGGCGTGGCCGCGAGGAAAGCACCGAAGCGGTATTCCCGGAGGCCGCCGCTGAGCTAGAATGAAGCCATGAGCGATTTGTCCGAACTGCGTTTTTTCCGCACCCCCGCCCACCCCTGCAGTTATCTGGAGGGCCGGCAGGCGGCCACGCTTTTCGTCGACCCGCAAACGCCGCTGGACGCGCGCCTGTACAGCGAATTGTCGCGCCTCGGGTTCCGCCGCAGCGGTGACTATCTCTACCGGCCCCACTGCGAGGGCTGCCAGGCCTGCATTCCCGCCCGGGTGCGGGTGGCGGATTTCCGGCCCCGCCGCCGCCACCGCCGGCTGATCAAGCGCAACAGCGATCTTTCGGTCAGCGAGGAACCGGCGCGCTATACCCGGGAAATCTACCGCCTCTACGCCCGCTATATCGACCAGCGCCACGGCGACGGCGATATGTTCCCGCCCTCCGAGGAGCAGTTCACCGGCTTTCTCACCTGTGATTGGGCCGACACCCGCTTCCATTGTTTCCGTGACGCGGACGACACGCTGCTGGCGGTGGCGGTCACCGACCACCTGGACGACGGCCTGTCGGCGGTCTATACCTTCTTCGACCCGGACCAGGAAGCCCGCGGCCTGGGTGTCAACGCCCTGCTCTGGCAGATTCAGGCCAGCCACCGTCTGGGGCTGCCCTATCTCTATCTCGGCTACTGGATCCGGCAGTGCCAGAAGATGAGCTACAAGAGCCAGTACCAGCCGCTGGAGCTGCTGCGCGACGGACGCTGGCGGCTGCACACCTCGGACGGCGCGGGCGAGCGTCAATAGGCTTTGCACGATAAGTCCATTTACGGCACAATTGCGCTCCCTCTGAAGCCGAAGATCGGAATTTTACTGGATGGCGAAAGAAGAGCAGATTGAATTGGAAGGGGTGGTTCTGGAAACCCTTCCGAACACCATGTTCCGCGTGAAGCTGGACAATGACCACATTATCACCGCCCACATTTCCGGGAAGATGCGCAAGTTCTATATCCGCATCCTGACCGGTGACCGGGTCAAGGTGGAGATGTCGCCCTACGACCTGAGCAAGGGCCGCATCACGTTCCGGATGAAATAATCCGCCGCCGGCGCCAGCGACGCGCCCGCAAAAAAAAACCGGCCGAAGCCGGGTTTTTTACGTTCAGGGGCGACCTCAGCAGGTCGCCTCCGCCTCGGAAGCATCCACCGTCAGCACCAGTCCATCGTCGCCGGCGGTAATGCGTACCTGGCCGCCACGGTCCGCCAACTCGCCGAACAGCAGCTTCTCCGCCAGGGGCTTCTTGATCTGCTCCTGGATCAGGCGGGCCATGGGTCGGGCCCCCATATCCTTGTCGTAGCCCTTCTCCGCCAACCAGCGGCGCGCGCCGTCGTCCACGTCGAGCACCACCGCTTTCTCGTCCAGCTGCGCCTGCAGCTCCACCAGGAACTTGTCGACCACGCCCAGGATCACTTCCGGGGTGAGCGCGCTGAACTGGATGATGCCGTCCAGGCGGTTGCGGAACTCCGGCGAGAACACCTTCTTGAGCATTTCCATGCCGTCCGTGGACTGGTCCTGCTCGGTGAAGCCGATGGTGCGCTTGTTGAGCACCTCGGCGCCGGCGTTGGTGGTCATGATCACGATCACATTGCGGAAGTCCGCCTTGCGGCCGTTGTTGTCGGTGAGGCTGGCGTTATCCATCACCTGCAACAGGATGTTGAACACCTCCGGGTGCGCCTTCTCGATCTCATCCAGCAGCAACACGCAGTGCGGCGTCTTGGTGACCGCCTCGGTGAGCAGCCCGCCCTGATCGAACCCGACATAGCCCGGGGGCGCGCCGATCAGCCGGCTGACGGTGTGCCGCTCCATGTACTCGGACATGTCGAAGCGCACCAGTTCCACGCCCAGGGCGCGGGCCAGCTGACGGCTGACCTCGGTCTTGCCCACCCCGGTGGGGCCGGCGAACATAAAGGACCCGATCGGTTTGTGGTCGGCCTTGAGACCGGCACGGGACAGTTTGATCGCCGCCGAAATGGTGTCGATGGCGTCTTCCTGGCCGAACACGGTCATCTTCAGATCCCGCTCCAGGTTCTGCAGCACTTCCTTATCGGAAGAGGACACCTGCTTGGGCGGAATCCGGGCGATTTTCGCCACGATGGCTTCCACGTCCGCCTGATCGATGGTTTCCTTGCGCTCGCCTTCCGGGCGCAGACGCTGCCAGGCGCCGACCTCGTCGATCACGTCGATGGCCTTGTCCGGCAGGAAGCGATCGTTGATGTAACGCGCGCTCAGCTCCGCCGCCGTCTTCAGGGCCGCGTCGGTGTAGACCACGTTGTGGTGCGCCTCGAAACGGCTCTTGAGCCCCTTGAGGATGCCCACCGTGTCTTCCACGGAGGGTTCCACCACGTCGATCTTCTGGAAGCGGCGGGACAGCGCCCGGTCCTTCTCGAAGATGGTGCGGTACTCGGTGAAGGTGGTGGAGCCCATGCACTTGAGCTCGCCGGAGGCCAGCATTGGCTTGAGCAGGTTGGAGGCGTCCATGACGCCGCCGGACGCCGCGCCGGCACCGATGATGGTGTGGATCTCATCGATGAACAGAATGGCGTTGTCCTGCTTGCGCAGTTCCGAGAGCAGGTTCTTCAGGCGCTTCTCGAAATCACCCCGGTACTTGGTGCCCGCCAGCAGCGCGCCCAGATCCAGGGAGTAGACGGTGGCGTCGAGCAGCGGCTCGGGCACCTTCTCTTCCACGATCATCCGCGCCAGACCCTCGGCGATGGCGGTCTTGCCGACACCCGGCTCGCCCACCAGCAAGGGGTTGTTCTTGCGGCGGCGGCAGAGGATCTGCGCGGCGCGCTCGATCTCGAACGCGCGGCCCACCAGCGGGTCGATACGGTCCGCACGGGCCAGCTCGTTGAGGTTGCTGGCGTAGGATTCCAGCGCGCTGGCCGGAGCGCCTTCGGCGCCGCCGTCCATTTCCTCGCGCTGTTCCGCGGCCGGGTCGTTGTCCTCCACCTGGGAAATGCCGTGGGCGATGAAATTGACCACGTCCAGACGGTGCACGTCCTGGCTGTTGAGCAGGTAAACCGCCTGGCTCTCCTGTTCGTTGAAGATCGCCACCAACACGTTGGCGCCGGTGACTTCCTTATTGCCCGAGGACTGCACGCTGAATACGGCGCGCTGCAGCACCCGCTGGAAACCCAGGGTGGGCTGCGTGTCGCGTTCGCCGTCTTCCGGCAGTAACGGGGTGGAATCGTCGATGAACTGAGTCAGGGCCTCGCGCAGCTCTTCCATATCGGCGCCGCAGGCGCGCAACACTTCCACCGCCGCCTCGTTATCGAGCAGCGCCAGCAACAGGTGTTCCACGGTCATGAATTCATGCCGGTGGCTGCGTGCGTGGTGGAAAGCCTCGTTGAGAGTCAGTTCCAGTTCTTTGCTGAGCATAGGCTACCTCACTGCTTGTTGCCCGCTCCGTTGCCGGAGACTATCAGGCCTTTTCGACCTGGCACATCAGCGGATGCTGATTTTCACGGGCGTAGTCGACCACTTGCGCGGCCTTGGTTTCGGCGATGTCCTGGGGAAACACCCCGCACACCGCCTTCCCCCGGGTATGCACCGTCAGCATAACCCGGGTGGCTTGCTCGCGGTCCATGCGAAAGAAGGTTTCCAGCACCTCGACGACGAAATCCATGGGGGTGTAGTCGTCGTTCAACATCAATACTTTGTACATCGGCGGGCGCTTGAGTCGAGGCTTGGCTTCCTCAACGGTGGCCTCGCCATGACGATCGGGCTCATCCGGCTTGCCAGGGTCCGACGCCGGGCCCCAGATGTGGCCGGTAGAGCGCCTGTCGCTCATGTGAACAAATATCGGGTGTTGCTGCCTCTTCATAACCATCTCTAACGGTTGTATACCCACCGGCGTCAGCGGGCAATGAACAAATGAGGGGTGTCCGGGTATTTTTCAATCCCCACCGGGGGTTGACACCCTCGCGGCCTTAGGGAACAGTTGATCAAAAACCAGCCTATTCTATCGCAGCCGCGATAAATAAGAACAATCACAGCCAGCGGCCAGAGGGAAGGACCATGGCAACGGGAACAGTGAAATGGTTTAACAACGCCAAGGGCTACGGCTTCGTGCGGCCCGATGAAGGCGGTGACGACCTTTTCGTGCATTACTCCTACATTCAGGAGGAAGGGTACAAAACCCTGTACGCGGGCCAGAACGTGGAGTACGAGCTGCGCGAGGCCAGCAAAGGCTACCACGCGGTCAATCTTAAACCGGGTGAGGTCAAAAACGGGAAAGACGGCAAGGACGGAGAGTCCCCGACTTCCCGCCGCCAGAAACCACGACGACGGGACCGGGAAAACAGCGCCGTCTCCGGCTGACGCCGGGACCGCGCGAAGGCCGGGGCCGATCAGACCCCCATGTGCTCGATCACGGCGTCGCCGAACTGAGAACACTTGAGCAGGGTCGCGTCGGGCATCAAACGCTCGAAGTCGTAGGTCACGGTCTTCGCGGCGATCGCGCCTTCCATGCCGGTGATCACCAGATCGGCGGCATCGTTCCAGCCCATGTGACGCAGCATCATCTCCGCGGAGAGAATCAGCGAGCCCGGGTTCACCTTGTCCTGGCCGGCGTACTTCGGCGCGGTGCCGTGGGTGGCCTCGAACAGGGCCACCGAGCCGCCGATGTTGGCGCCCGGCGCGATGCCGATGCCGCCCACTTCCGCCGCCAGGGCGTCGGAAATGTAGTCGCCGTTCAGGTTCAGAGTGGCGATCACGCTGTAATCCGCGGGACGCATCAGAATCTGCTGCAGGAAGGCGTCGGCGATCACGTCCTTGATGACGATGTCCTTGCCGGTACGCGGGTTCTTCATCACGTGCCAGGGGCCGCCGTCCAGGGGCTCGGCGCCGTAGCGCTCCACCGCCAGCTCATAACCCCAGTTCTTAAACGAACCCTCGGTGTACTTCATGATGTTGCCTTTGTGCACCAGGGTGACCGAATCCTTGTCATTGTCGATGGCGAACTGGATCGCCTTGCGCACCAGGCGCTGGCTGCCCTCGCGGGAAACCGGCTTGATGCCGATGCCGCAGCCTTCCGGGAAGCGGATCTGGGTGACACCCATCTCCTCGCGCAGGAAGCGGATCAGCTTGGTGGCTTCGGGGCTGTCGGCCGCCCACTCGATGCCGGCGTAAATGTCCTCGGAGTTCTCGCGGAAGATCACCATGTCGGTGAGCTCCGGGTGACGTACCGGGCTGGGCACGCCCTCGAACCAGCGCACCGGACGCATGCAGGTGTACAGGTCCAGCTCCTGTCGCAGGGCCACGTTCAACGACCGGATGCCGCCGCTCACCGGGGTGGTCAGCGGGCCCTTGATGCCCACGGTGTATTCCCGCAGGGCCTCCAGGGTTTCTTCCGGCATCCAGGTGTCCGGGCCGTAAACCTTGGTGGCTTTTTCACCGGCGTAGACTTCCATCCAGGTGATGCCACGTTTGGTGCCGTAGGCTTTTTCTACAGCGGCGGTAACCACTTTCATCATCACCGGCGTGATATCGACGCCGATGCCGTCCCCTTCAATGTACGGAATAACCGGGTGGTTGGGGACATTCAGGGATAGGTCCGCATTAACGGTGATTTTGTCACCGTCCGCCGGAACCGTGATCTTTTGGTATCCCATCTACACTACTCCCTCTGAAAAAAACCGTCGGATTCGGTTGCCTGGCGAGTATAGCACTCAGCCGTTATTCTTGCTTGGCCTTGACGGGCCTACTAAGGCGTTTTTTGACATGGCCAGACTGATTTTGTTTAACAAACCCTTTCAGGTGCTCTCCCAGTTCACCGATCCACGGGGACGGCGCACGCTGAAGGATTTCATTCCGGTGCCGGGGGTCTACCCCGCCGGCCGGCTGGACTGGGACTCTGAGGGCCTGCTGTTACTGACCGATGACGGCGCCCTGCAGGCGCACATCGCCAGCCCCCGCTTCCACCAGGCCAAGACCTACCTGGTGCAGGTGGAGGGGGAGCCGTCGGAAGACGCCCTCCAGCGCCTGCGTCAGGGCATCACCCTGAAGGACGGCCCCTGCCGTCCGGCACCGGTGGAAGCGGTGCCGCCGCCGGCCCTGTGGCCACGGCACCCGCCGGTGCGCACGCGGCTCACGGTAGCCGACCAGTGGCTGGAACTCACCCTAGACGAAGGTCGCAACCGCCAGGTCCGGCGCATGACCGCCGCCATCGGCCACCCCACCCTGCGGCTGGTACGCTGGCGCATCGGTGACTGGGACCTGAGCGGCCTGGCCCCCGGCGAATGGCGTGAACTGCAAATCCACGCCCCCAAAAAGCCGCCCCGCCCGGCCGCGCGCAAAGGCCGGCGCCGGGCTCCGGCCCGGGGTACGCGCGGGCCTCGTGGCTGAGGCACCGCCCGCGGCTGTCGCGGCGCGCCCGGGTGCGCTACCATCGGCGCCCGCAGCAAACCACAGACGGATCAGGAACCGGATGAACAGCTTCCAAGCGCACATTACAGTCGCCACCGTGGTGGAACATGAAGGCCGCCTGTTGTTCGTGCGCGAAACCCAGAACGGCGAAGCGGTGATCAACCAGCCCGCCGGCCACGCCGAATTCGGCGAGGACCTGATGCAGGCCGCCTACCGGGAAACCCTGGAGGAGACCGCCTGGCGGGTGGAGATCACCGGCCTGCTCGGCTGGTACATTTTTCAGCCTTATAAAGGCGCCGGGGTATACTACCGCACCTGTTTCATCGCCGAGCCCCGGGGGCACGACCCGCACCAGAAACTGGACACCGGCATTCTGGAAGCGCTCTGGCTGACCCCCGAAGAGCTGGCGCAGCGCAGCGCCGAGCACCGCAGCCCGCTGGTGGCGCGCTGCGTGGAAGACTATCAAAGCGGCCGACGCCTGCCGCTGGACGCCATTTATCAGCACCCCTGGCCGCTGCAGCGCGGTTGATTCGCGTTAAAGCGCCCATATAGAGAGCCCCATGAACGCACAAGCGCCCGAAAACACCCGCGTCATCGTCGGCATGTCCGGCGGTGTCGATTCCTCCGTGGCCGCCGCCCGCCTGCTGGACGCCGGCTATCAGGTGGAAGGCCTGTTCATGAAGAACTGGGACGAGGACGACGGCACCGAGTACTGCACCGCCCGGGACGACCTGCTCGACGCCATGCAGGTGGCCGGGGTGCTGGGCATCGAGCTGCACACCGCCAACTTCGCCGCCGAGTACTGGGACCGGGTGTTCGAGCACTTCCTGGCCGAATACCGCGCCGGGCGCACCCCCAACCCGGACATCCTCTGCAATAAGGAAATCAAGTTCCGCGCCTTCCTGGACCACGCCCTGACCCTGGGCGCGGACTATATCGCCACCGGCCACTACGCCCGGGTCGATCACAGCCGTGAACACGCCCGGCTGCTGCGCGCGGTGGACGACAATAAAGACCAGACCTACTTCCTGCACGCCGTGGGCGGCGACAAGTTCGCCCGCACCTTGTTTCCGCTCGGCGACCTGGAGAAGCCGGAAGTACGCCGTCTGGCCGGCGAGCGCGGCTTCGCCAACCATAAAAAGAAAGACTCCACCGGCATCTGCTTTATCGGCGAGCGGCGCTTCAAGGATTTCCTGGAAACCTACCTGCCTGCCCAGCCCGGCGACATCGAGGACGACGCCGGGCACCGCATCGGCCGCCACGATGGCCTGATGTACTACACCCTGGGCCAGCGCCAGGGCCTCGGCATCGGCGGCCTGGCCGACGCCGGCGACGCGCCCTGGTACGTGGCCGGCAAGGACCTGGACCGCAACGTGCTGATCGCCGTGCAGGGCCAGGACCACCCGCTGCTTTACCGCGACGAGCTGACCAGCGGGCCGGTGGACTGGATCGCCGGCGCGCCGCCGGCGCTGCCCGCCCGGCTCACCGCCAAGACCCGCTACCGGCAGCCGGACCAGGCCTGCCGGGTGGAAGACGCCGGCGCGGGCCGCGTGCGGGTGGTGTTCGACCAGCCCCAGCGGGCCGTCACGCCGGGCCAGTCCGTGGTGTTCTACGACGCCGACGCCTGTCTGGGCGGCGCCGTCATCGAGGAGACGCGATGAATTCGCAGCAGCAACAAGCCCTGGCTCTGGCCGCGGTGTTCGAGGCCGCCACCCTGGCCGACCAGATCGCCACCAGCGGCGACTGCGACCACGCCGCCATGGAGGCCCTGCTCGACGGGGTGATGACCATGGAGGCCACCGACTTCGACACCATCTACCCGCGCCCCGCCCTGTTCCGGAACGGCCTGCGCCTGCTGCGCCAGAGCCTCAACCGGGAGCAGACCCGCCAGGCGGCGCGGCCGCTCAGCTACTCGCTGGCGTTGCTGCATTTGTCCTCCAAGCTGCGCAAGAACAGCGACGTGATCAGTATCCTGCGCCACCGGCTGATCGCCCTGGAGGGCCAGCGCCAGCATTTCCAGGGCGGCACCACCAATGTCACTTTTTGTCATCGCCTGGCGGGCATCTACCTGGATACCCTGGGCACCTTCCGGTTTCGCATCCGCGTGCAGGGCGAGCCGGCGCGCCTGCAGGACGAGGACAACGCCGCCCGCATTCGCGCCCTGTTCCTGGCCGGCGTGCGGGCCGCCTTCCTGTGGCACCACCTGGGCGGCCGCCGCTGGCGCTTGCTGTTCCAACGCAAGCAGCAACTGGAAATCCTGGAAAGCATAAAATTCAGTGAGTTATAGCTATAACCTTATAATCAACTTTAACTAAAATCCGCGCCTTTCCCGGGCGCCTTCCCGGCGCGCGCCGGCGCTACGCGAGCGGCGCCATTTTGCTGTATGATTGCGCCGCTATCGGATTCCCTTCAGGAGTTGCCCCATGTCCAGCTTTACTTCCCTTACCGCCATTTCCCCGGTGGACGGCCGCTACGCCGGCAAGTGTGAATCCCTCCGCGCGATCACCAGCGAATACGGCCTGATTCGCTATCGGGTCCATGTGGAAGTGAGCTGGCTGGAACAACTGGCCCATGACAAGGCGATCCCGGAAGTGCCGCTGATGAGCGGCAAGGCCGCCTGGCACCTGCGCGGCGTGACCCGCGACTTCGAAGAGAAGGACGCCGAGCGGATCAAGGAAATCGAAGCCACCACCAACCACGACGTCAAGGCGGTGGAATACTTCATCAAGGAGCGCATGGCCGAGCACGAAGAGCTGGACGCCATGAGCGAATTCGTGCACTTCGCCTGCACCAGCGAGGACATCAACAACCTGTCCTACGCGCTGATGATGCGCGAAGCCCGCGAGCAGTTGCTGCCCAAACTGGACCAGGTGATCGGCGGCATCCGCAAGCTGGCCCACGGCCTGGCCGACACCCCCATGCTGTCGCGCACCCACGGCCAGTCCGCCTCGCCCACCACCGTCGGCAAGGAAATGGCCAACGTGGTGGCACGCCTGAAACGCCAGCGCGACCAGTTCGCGGCGGTGGAGATCCTCGGCAAGATCAACGGCGCGGTGGGCAACTACAACGCCCACCTGGCCGCCTACCCGGAGGTGGACTGGCCGGCGTTCGCCCGCCGCTTCGTGGAAGGCCTGGGGCTGAGCTTCAACCCCTTCACCACCCAGATCGAGCCGCACGACTGGATAGCCGAATACTTCCACGCCCTGATGCGTTTCAACACCATCCTGCTGGATTTCGACCGGGATCTGTGGGGCTACATCTCCCTGGGCTATTTCAAGCAGCGCGCCGTGGAGGGCGAAGTGGGCTCCTCCACCATGCCGCACAAGGTCAACCCGATCGACTTCGAGAACTCCGAGGGCAACCTGGGCATCGCCAACGCGATCATGGACCACCTGGCCGGCAAGCTGCCGATCTCCCGCTGGCAGCGTGACCTCACCGATTCCACCGTGCTGCGCAACATGGGCGTGGGCCTGGCGCACAGCCTGATCGCCTACGAAGCCGCCCTGAAAGGCATCGGCAAGCTGGAAATCAACGCCGAACGGCTCGACCACGACCTGGACGCCGCCTGGGAAGTGCTGGCCGAGCCGATCCAGACCGTGATGCGCCGCTACGGCATCGAAAAGCCCTATGAAAAACTGAAGGCGCTGACCCGCGGCAAGGCGATCACCCAGGAGGCGCTCGCCGCCTTCATCGACGACCTGGCGATCCCCGAGGACGCCAAGGAGCGCCTCAAGGCGCTGACCCCGGCCACCTACGTGGGCAACGCCGGCCAGCAGGCGCGCGGCGTCCAGTAGGCGCCAGCGCGCCGCCGCCGGATACCATGTCTGCCGCCACCGCTCTGCCCCGCTTCAACCTGCCGATGGCGCCCCGGGACTTCCTGGCGCGCCACTGGCAGCGGGCGCCCCTGTTCATGCCCGGCGCCGCCGGCGGCCTGGACCACCCGGACGCCGATACCCTGGCCGGACTGGCGCTGGAGCCGGAGGTGGAATCGCGCCTGATCCGTGGCGCCGGCAACGGCCCCTGGCACCTGGAACAGGGCCCGCTGGACGAGCAGCGCTTCGCCGAACTGGGCGACCGGGACTGGACGCTGCTGGTGCAGTCGGTGGACCACTACCTCACCGAAGTGTCGCTATTGCTGGATGATTTCGGCTTCGTGCCCGGCTGGCGCCTGGACGACATCATGATCAGCTACGCCGCCGAAGGCGGCAGCGTCGGCCCCCATTTCGACCAGTACGACGTCTTCCTGATCCAGGCCGCCGGCCGGCGGCACTGGCAGCTGGGCCCGCAGTGCGACGAACAGAGCCGCCTGCGCGGCGACGTGCCCCTGAAAATGCTGGCCCACATGCCCGTGGAGCAGGAACACACCGCCGGCCCCGGCGATGTGCTCTACCTGCCGCCCGGCATGGCCCACCACGGCGTGGCGCTGGACAGCGACTGCATCACCTGGTCGGTGGGGTTCCGGGCCCCGGACTACCGGGACCTGCTGGCGGAAATGGTCGCCGAAACCCTCGCCGACACCGACGAGCAGCTGTATACCGACCCGGGCCGGGCGCCGGTGGACGACGCCGGCGAGCTGAGCGCCGCCGACCGCGACGCCATGCTCGACCGCGCCTTCGGGCTGCTGGATCGCGGCGCCGCCGGGCGCGCCCTGGCCCGCTGGCTGAGCACGCCGCGGCAGACAGGACTTGATTTTCTGATCGACCCGGCGCACATTCGCGCCGCCGACCCCGCCACGGCCCTGATCCGGCATGGCGGCGCGCGGCTTCTCTGCCACGGCGACACCGCCTGGCTCAACGGGGAACCCTGGCCTCTCAATCAGGGCCAGAAGCCGCTGGCGCGGCTGCTTGCACGCCAGCGCCGCTATCGACACGACGAGCTGGCTGAGGTGCTCAACGCCGACAGCCGCGACCTGCTTAACCACTGGATAGACCAGGGCTACTTTGCCGAGCTTTAACGAGAACGCCATGGCCTTTAGCATTATCGAAACCTCCTGGGACGAACACCGCGCCGAACTCAGCGCTCTGCGCGAGCGCATCTTCATCGGCGAACAGGGCGTCCCCGAAGAACTGGAATGGGACGGCGCCGACCCGGCCTCTCGTCATTTTCTGGCGCTCGACGACGACCAGCAGCCGATCGGCTGCATCCGGTTGCTGGGCAGCGGCCAGATCAGCCGGCTGTGCGTGTTGGAAACCCGCCGCAACAGCGGCATCGGCCGCGCCCTGCTGGTGGCCGCCGAGGAAGCCGCCCGCGCCGCCGGCATGCGGGAAATCTTCCTCTACGCCCAGACCCACGCCACCAGCTTCTACGAAGGCGCCGGGTTCTCCGCCTCCGGGGGGATTTTCATGGACGCCCACATCCCCCACCGCCAGATGTTCAAGCTGCTCACCTGAAGCGGCGCTGCCATGGACCTCCGGATCGGCGAAGACAGCACCCTTCACCATCCGTCTTCCGCGACGGCGGCCCTGGCGGCGCTGATCCGCGCCGGCGGGCGGCGCCTGTGGCTGCGCGTGCCTCAGCTGGACGCCCTCAGCAACGACGGCGACGTCCTGGACGCCCTCAAAAGCCTGGCTCTGTCATCGCCGCGCGCCGATCTGCGCGTGCTGTTCGACGACGCCGGGCATGCGGTGAAGACCGGCCACGGCCTGATCCACCTGGGCCGCCGCCTGCCGTCACGGCTTCAGTTGCGCCAGACACAAGCGGACGATGCGGATCCGCGCCTGTGCTTCGCGGTCGCCGATCGCACCGGCCTGTTCGAGGCCCACGGCTGGCCCCGCCCGGAGCGGCTGACCCTGTGTGCCCACGCCCTGCCCCTGGGCCCACGCCGGGCCGATGAGTTCGCCCACGTCTGGGAACGGGGCCGCGCCAACCGGGAGCTGCGCGAACTGCGGCTCTAACCGGCGCCGCCGGGATACCTCACGAACCTGAAATCCAGCCAGCGCGCCACTGAAGTCACCCTCCTCGCCGCCGGGATTGCCGTCGGTGCTACCATCGCGGTGGTGTCCTACGCCGGAGCGCTCAAACATGCACGATCCCGCCCTGTCGACCCGCCCAGCGAACCGCTGGCCGGCGCTGGCTTTGCTGGTGCTGCTGGGCCTGGCCGCCGCCCATTCGCGCTGGCCGACCGCCGATAGCGCGCGGGCCGGGCGCGCCACCCTGCCCGCCTGGCCCGAGGCCGGTAACCCTGGCCTGTGGCCGGCGCTCGACCGGATGCTGGAGCGCCTTCCTGCGGACCGTCACGGCCGCCTGCGCTACGACACCCGCACGCTGGCGGCGGTACGGCTTGCCGCGGACGCGGTTCAGGCCCCGCTCACCACGGCGGAGCGTGAACGTGTCCGGTTGCTGGCGCGGCGGGCCTTGCCGGCGGCGGGCGCCGACACCCTGCTGTTCGATTATCTGCGCTATCGCGACGCCATGACGGCATTGTCCGCCGGCGACCTGGCCGCCCGCCGGGAGCTGCAGAAGCGCTATTTCGGCGCCCACGGGGACACCCTTTTTAACGACGAGAACGCCATGCGGGAAGCCATGCAGGCGGAACAACGGACCGGCGGGGCGCCGCGCTGATGGCACGCCTGGCCGTGCCCCTGGCCGCCCTCTCCGGCGTGCTGCTGGCGCTGCCGTTTATTCACGGCGGCTTGTTTCCGCTGACCTGGGTGGCGTTCGTGCCCCTGTTGGCGGCGCTCCGCGGTGCCTCTCCCGGGCGCGCCTACCGGCTGGGCCTGATTTGCGGTCTGCTGTTCTACGGCCTGGGCGCGTTCTGGATCGTCGAGTTTCTACAGCACCTGTGGTCACCGGGGCCTGTGGTCACCGCCGGCCTGGCCCTGCTGTTCTGGCTGTACAGCGCCCAGCTGCCGGCGTTGCTGATGCTGACCTTTCAGTGGTTGCGGCGGCGCACCGGCTGGTCGGCGCTGCTGCTGTTCCCGGTGCTCACGTCACTGTTCTTCGCCCGCTTTCCGATGCTGTTCCAGGCCCAGCTCGGCGAGAGCCAGAGCCTGTTCCTCACCGCCCTGCAACCCCTGGCCTGGACCGGGGTGCACGCGCTGGACGCGGTGATCGCTCTGGTCAACGTGCTGCTCTACCGCTGGCTGTTCCGCCCGCCGCGCGGGCGGCTTATCAAGGACAGGGCCGGTCTGGCCGCTGCCGCCGTGCCCGTGCTGTGGCTGGGCCTGGGCAGCGTGCTGCTGCATCACTGGGACCATCACGGCGATGACAACGCCTCGCACCGCGTCGGCTTCGTCCAGGAAAACACCCCGCCCGGCGGCGCCTCACCGGCGCCGGGCCATGGCTTCGCCTACCCCCGTGCGCTGGCGTTGTCCGAGCCTCTGGCCCGCGCCGGCGCCGACCTGGTGGTGTGGCCGGAAACCGGTTTCGATGACTACTTCGCCCATCCCCGGGTGGCGGCCGCTTTGCGCCGCTCGGTGGCCGGACTGGACGCGGCGCTGATCTTCCAGGGCATGCAGGTGGAAAGCGGCGAACAGTTCAACAGTGCCGCGCTGATCGGCCGCGACGGGGAGGAACAGGGCCGTTATCGCAAGATCCAGCGCGTCGCCTTCGGGGAATACCTGCCGCTATTGGAAGCCTTTCCGCGCACCGGCAGCCGGGTGCGCGAGCAGCTTGGCGGCTTCTTCAGTAAGGTCAGCGCGGGCGAGCGGCCCGGCCGCTTCGCGGTCGCCGGCCTGGAAGCCCTGCCCCTGATCTGCTACGAGGCCCTGTTTCCCGAACTGGTGGCCGGCGCGGCCCGGGGCGGCGGCGCGGCGGAACTGCTGGTGGTGCTGTCCAACAACGCCTGGTTCGGCGCCTCCCGGCAACCCTACCAGCACCTCAACGCCTCGGTGCTGCGCGCGGTGGAGAACCGGCGGCCGCTGCTGCATGTGATCAACAACGGCCCCTCGGCGGTGGTACTGCCCAGCGGCCGCCGGCTGCTGCAGTCCGAATACGGCCAGGAGGCGGCCTACTGGGTGGACATTCCCGCACCGGGGTCGGCGGCGGACAGCTTCTTCACCCGTCACCCGACGCTGTTCCTCGATCTGATCTTGCTGCTGACCGCCCTCGCCCTGGCCCGGGCCATGATCGGCGTTATCGCTTTTCAGCGCTGGCCGGCGTTTCGCTGAGCGGCCGCTGACGCTCCCGCTTCTGCGCCTCGGTCAGCGCCGGATCGGACTGGATGCGCATGTTCTCCAGCGTTACGCGCATCATGCGCTCTTCCTCGCCGAACAGGGCCTCGGCCAGGTCCGCGCCGAGATAGTCACGCCGCAGGTTATGCAGTTGCCGCAGGCCCCGTGACATTTCCTCCTCGGTGCCCAGGTAGCGGAAGGTATCGCCCAGGTCCCGATAAACGTTGCTGTAGTGGTAGTAGCGCTCCACCACATCGAGCACCTGGCGGGCGCGGTCGTCCGGCAGCCCGGCGGTGATGCGCCGTCGCAGGGTCTCGAACTGTTGCCCGTCCAGGCGTGTGCCGCGCGCCATGAATAACGCATCCAGATCTTCCCGGACCCGGGCGTTCACCTGCAGACGCCCCTGCCCGTCCCACTGCAGACCGCTCAGCGCCTCGCTGATCACCGCCTGCTCCGGGAGCGGTTCCGGCTCGTCCGCCGCCCGGGCCGGGCCGGCGCCGCTGTCGGGCCCGCCGGCCGGCAAGTCCGCCACGGGCGCCCGTGCCACCGGGTCCGGCGCGGTGTCCGCCGGGCTCGGGGGCGGTTCCGCCACCCGCGGCGCCGGCGCCTCTCCACCGAGCCAGTACAGAGTCCCAGTCAACACCGCCAGCGCCACGGCCGCGCCAAGGATCCAGGGGCCCGCCGATGCCTTGTTGTCGAACATGGTTGCTCCTTAGTCGGTGTCCGTTATTCCATGACCGCGCGGATTTGCCCCACCGTGACGCCGGTCCAGCTTTTCACCGCGCGGCGCAGGCTGGAGGCGCAGGAAAACCCGGCCAGGGCCGCCACTTCCTCCACCGCCAGGCGCGAATTGCGCAGCTGATAGCTGGTGATTTCCATGCGCACGGCGTGCAACAGGTGGCGAAACGACGACCGTTCCCGGGCCAGACGACGGCTCAGGCTACGGGGCGTGAGATGCAACTGCCTGGCCACGGTTTCCAGGTTCAGGTCGGGCCGGAAGTGCGCGCGCATGTGCGAGCGCACCCGCTCGGTGAACGGCAAGCGCTCCGGCACCCGGCACAGCTCCCGCTCGCAGTCGTCGATGATCCGGTCGAAGGTGCGCTTGCGCAGGGGCCGGAAGCGCCGGAACACAAAATCCCGATGCGCGGATATGGAGAACTCATCGCAATCGAACGTGAGGCTTTCGCACGGCAGACTGCGGTAAGCGGTGGGCTCAGCGGGACGCGGCCGGTCCAGACGGACATGCACGGACGGATCGTCGACCTCTTTGTTGCCGCACAGGTCCCAAAGCCGCAGGGTCACCGCCAGGCGCCAGTCACGGATAAAATCGCGCAGCACGGTTTGCTGCTCACTGCCGGTGGCGTAATCGATCGGCTCAACCACACGGTTGTCGGCGTCCAGGTACGCATTGGGCCGCGCCGTGTGGGTGGCGTAATGCGGCTGCGACATGACCAGGTAGCGGCGGAACGCCTCACCGGCCAGCTTGAGGCTCGGACTGCAGTGCACCACGAAGCCCACCGGGCCCCAGTACGACCAGTCGAACCGCATGCCCACCGCCACGCCCAGCGCGGGTCGCGAGCAGGCCTCGATGCCGTTATAGAGAAGACGCTGGAATTGCTCGAAGCCGATATTGATTTCCTGCATTTCAAACATGGCCGGTGAAATGCCGGTGTCGCGGAGCAGCCGGTCCTGGCTGGCGCCGAGGCTGCAAAACGCTTCGATAAAACCCAGTGGGTGCCGATGAAGCGGTAGCGAACCGCCTATCAGTTTCGCGTTCATTGTTCGCTCCCAAACCTTGTTATTCTTTTGGCAGCGGCTTTCACGACTGCGCGGAATAGCTGATTCCGCCATGGGTCTGCCGTCAGGATGGGACCGGTCGATCAGAGCGGGCCCCATGCGCTTGCACACGGAGCCCGCCTTCCCTCACAGGCCCTTACGCTCCATGTCCCATCCACTTATATCACAAGCGGAACAGGCACCCGTGAACAGGCTCGCAGCATCGGAATTCCCTTCCAGCTGATACAACCACCAGGCGGTGGTGATGCCCTTGTAGTCGCCGAAATCACCGGTGGGCTCGAAATGGCTGGCGCCGTTCAGCGTGGCCCAGAACACCGGCACGTCCACGCGCCGGTACACCGGAGCCTGGTTCAGAGTGGGACCGGCCAGGGTGTCGGCGGAACCGGACAGCAGCAACATCGGCGCCTGCTGCTGATACTGAGACAGCGTTTCATGGCCGAGGCCGAGAATGTACGGCTGCATCGGCGCGGTAGCGGTGATGCGGTCATCGCGGGCCGCCATGATGGTGCCGCCGCCGCCCTGGGAGTGCCCGGACGCGCCGATATTGGCGAAATCCAGATCGTCGGCGTAGCTACGGCCTTCCAGATAATCGATACAGTCGAGCATGTCCTCGCCGGAACCGGCGTTGCTGGTGTTGGCGGCCGCCACCACGAACCCCCAGGACGCCCAGTGTTCCAGACCACCGCCGTAGACCGTCGGAGACGCGCCGGTGCCGTTGCCCCAGACGATCACCGGATGATCGCCGTCGAGGCTGATCGGCCGGTACACAGTGCAGCTGAAGCCGGTGTCCCGGGTGGTGGAGTAAGGGCCCTCTTCCTCGAACGGCGCGAGCGGGTTGTCGTCATCGCCGGCCAGGGCGGCGGGAGCCATGAGAACGCCGGCCAGTAAGGCGGCGGTGGTGGTCAGCCAGCGCGTATTGAGCGCCATGTGCGAGTTAGTTGTTTTCATTGCTGTGATCCTTTTTTTATCGGAATTAACGGTTCTCTTAACGGTTCTCTCCCTTGGCAACCGCGGAGACTCCGCGGCAACGACTTTGATTCTAGGAGGGCCGTTCCAAAGGCAGCTATCACAGCAATGGCCCGATTCACGGCGCGGAGGTAACTCACGTAGCCGGGCCTGACGGCGGTCACATAAAAACGGAGAAACAGCGCACAAAGCACACGCCGGGATTCGGAGGGGACAGGCTCAGCGGCCCGGCTTCGCCGTGAGACGCCAGAGCCGTTGACCACTGGCGGCGTACTTCTCCTCGAAGTCGGTTAACGCTCCCTGGTCCAGCGACAAGGGGGCGATATCCGAGGACGAGCCGGCCAGCGCCAGGGCGGCCCGGGCCTCCTGCAGATACAGGGGCCAGTTGCTGCGCATCTCCAGCGTGCCGCCCAGTTCGAGCAGCGCCGGGAACACCGGGTGCCCGTGCCAGCGGCGCTTCATATGCGCGCTCTTCGGCCAGGGGTTCGGGTAAAGAATATAATGGCGCCACGGCCGCCAGCCGGCCTGTGCCGCCAGCCGCCAGAAACCGGTGCAATCGGTCTGCAGCAACAGCAGGTTGTCCGGTAACGGGGCAAAACGGCGGGCGGCGCGCTGCAGGCGGTGTTGCGACTGATCCAATCCCAACACCAGCGCCTCCGGGTAGGCGCGCGCCAGGGCCACCGACGAACGCCCGGTGCCGCATCCGGAATCGAGGATCAACCGGTCCCCGGCCGTGCCGACCCAGTCGACGGCGCGGGCGAAGGCATCACGGTCATGGTCCGCCACCGGCGCCCGCCAGGGGTGCGCCAGATGGCGACGCACCGTCGCTTCCAGAGCGGGGTGCACCCCTTCCTGGTTGGTGGTCACCGCCCGGCTGTTAGCAAACATGCTGTGTCTCGAGAAGGGGCATTATTTAGGACAACTTAATTCACATTTCTGGCCCGCGGCCCACCCCGCGGCGCCGATTTTGGCTACAATTCCGCGCATTACGGAGTTTGCCATTATGCGTTTTTTGTTGGTTTTTTTCTGCCTTTTCCTGATCACCGCCTGCCAGGACAATCCGGCCCCCGACAGCGACTACGAAGACGATTTCCTGCTCGTCGCCCATCAGACCATGACGCCTCTGGACGACGACTACAGCCAGGACATGAACCTCAAGGCCCTGGTCCGCAACCGCATCGCGGACGGGCCCGATGACGGCCGCTGGATCCGCACCACCCTGCCCTGGCTGCGCCTGGGCAGCGGCGAGCTGGATACCCGCGACCTGGACCGGCTCGGCGAGCGCGCCGAACCGCTGATGAAATTTCTTTCCACCGGCACCCTGAGCCGCATCGAGGACGGTGAAATCACCGACACCCGGATCGCCGACCAGGCGCTCTACGAGACGCTGGTGGAGCGCTTCGGCGACAAGGTGCAGCAACTGCTGGATCAGGCCACCGCCACGGCGGTCCCCCTGCCCCGGGACCCGCGCCCCGGCGACACCTGGCACGCGGACGCCGCGCTGTGGGGCCTGCCCAGCGTCGCCGCCGACTATGAGGTGCTGGACCGGGACGGCGACCGGGTATTGATCGCCCTCACCCTGGACGGCGACGGCGTCACCGGCCAGGCGCGCATGGTCGCCCGCTGGCCCTCCGGCATGCCCGAAGCGCTGCGCCTGCACAGCACCGTGACCCTGCCGGAGCAGAACGCGCGGGTGGAGCAGCGTCTGCTGCTGATCAGCCAAAGCCATTACCCCTACCCGGTGAGGGACTGGGATGTGGATCCGACACAGGCGGAAATGCAGGCGGAGTACACCGAGCGCCGGCTGGCCGATCCGTTCTTCATGGAGGCCGGATCGCTGCAACCGCTGCGCGACGCCGGGCACGTTAATACCTTGCTCGACAGCCTGGAGGACAGCCTCTTCCATCACACCGACGAGCACCGCCTGGTGACCACCGGGGACTGGGCGCTCGCCGCCCCGCTGCAACAGCAAACCAGCTTCCACTTCACCGGCCTCGGCGACGACGCGCCGGCGGGCTTGGCCTTGAACCGCCTGGCGGAATCCGGCGGCTTCTACGGCCTGGCGGAACCGGGCCCGCAGGACCTGGGCCGCGACCTGCTGATTCCCACCCCGAACCACCCGATGCCCGGCGACGAGCCGATCACCGTGAACGGCCAGGCCAGTATCTGGGTGCCGGGAGAAGCCATCACCGTGAAACAGGGCGATGACCTGCCCGAAGGCACCCGGGTGCTGGACTGGGACGAACGGCGCGTGGACCTGCACCTGGAAAACGAGGGGCGGCTGAGCGCCCGCCCGCTGGACGCCGACGGCGAGCCGCTGGACTTCGCGGTGGTGTACCGGGCGCCCAAGCAGGGCGACACCTCCGCCGACACCTTTGTCGAACGCCTGACCCTGGGCGCGCCGCCGGCGGAGGTCAGCCTGCTGACCGAGGCCCCCATCGCGTCGCTCCGGCTGACGCCGCTGCAGCGGGAACAGCGGGCGCTGACCTTCACCGTGCGGCCACCGGCACGAAGCGTCACCGCTGCCGCCGGTCCCGGAGCGGCTCGACGGCCTGCTTAAAGGGATGGAACTGAGCGGCCAGGACCAAAACCGGCTGCGCGTCACCGGCCCGGCGGGCCTGCGCCTGTGCACGCTGACGCCGGAAGACGGCGCCGCCCACCACGGCACGCCCTTGCGCTTCACCTGGGCCGGCGGCGACCGGGACCGGGGCACCCGGCCCGGCTTCGAGCTGCGCACCGAGGACGATCAGATCCGCTATTTCTACGACCGCAGGATCACCGTCGAGGCGCGCTGCCCTACCCGGGTGGAGACCGTCACCCTGACCCCGGACGCCCCCGGCTGCGCCCGCTTCGAGGGGGACAACGGCGTGGTGCTGGGCGACGACTGCGGCGGTATCGCGCACCTGGACTTCGCCGCCGTCGACGACACCAGCCTGGCGCTGCAGCCGCTTGGCGAGGACGAGAACGGCGTGCACCGCTTCTGGGGCCCGGTTAAGGAAGTCCGCTTCCTGCGTGGCCGGGACCCGCAAAGCCGCACCCTGACCGCGGAACTGCCGGAGTTGCCACAATGAAACACCGCTGTTTGCTGGCGCTGGCGCCCCTGCTGCTGATGCTGGCCGCCACCGGCCACGCCGAGCGCCGCTATTTCACCCAGTACGACTCCCCGGCGAAAGCGCCGGAACAGGCGCTCTACTACGTGGATCTGCCGTTACCGGAAAACCCCGACGGCCCCGGTTATCTGTACCGCGCCTATTACCGGGAAAACGACGCGCTCTACGCGGAAGGCGCCCGCGCCGGCGCGGGCCCGGACGCGGACTGGTTCGGCGACTGGCGCTACCTGTATCCCGACGGCGACATCAAACAGCGCGGCCACAGTGACGACCAGGGCCGCCTCGACGGCGATGTTATCTCATACTTCGAGAACGGCCGGATCGAAAAGCTCCAGCCCTACACCGCCGGCAAACTGGACGGCACCGAAAAGCGCTACGACGAAGACGGCGACCTGCTGCTTGAGCTGCCCTATAAGGACGGCGCCCGCCACGGCATGCGGATCAATTATTACGGCGAAGGCGGCGGCCCGGAAGGCGGCCAGATCTACGAGGAACGTCGCTATAAAAACGGCGATTACGACCACTTCTACAATCGCTATGACCGCGACGGCCAGCGCATCGGCCACGCCGGCTATACCGCCCCCGGCGTGTTCATGGCCTGGAGCAAGGACCGCGAAGGGCGCTACAGCCGGCGCGAAGCCAGCTTCCAGCGCGACGCCCAGGGCCGCTACCGCAACGATGCGCCGGTATGGCTGCGGGTGATCGCCGATCACGACGGCGGCGGCCCGCCCGAACGCGTGGTTTTGAGCTATCCCCGGGAAAAGAGCGAATGGACCACCGGTTTCAGGAACGGCAAGGTGGTACGCCTGGAGCATGACGTGGACGGTATCCCCCAGGGGCACCGAATCGTCAGCCAATACGGTGGCGGCCGCGAAGAAGGCCGCATGGTCGACGGCCTGCGCACCGGCACCTGGCGCGGCTACGACGACCAGGACCGTCTGATCTCGGTGTCGCATTTCAAACAGGGCCGATTGGACGGCGAGGTCCGCGAGCGCAGCGGCCCGAAAGGGGAGCGCTGGACCTATAAGCACTACCGGCAAGACAAACAGCATGGTCCCTGGCGCACTGAAAACGCCGACGGCGAAGTGCTCGAATCCGGCCGCTATCGCGATGGCGTGCCGGTCGGTGAATGGCACACCCTGCGCGACACCGGCGAGCAGGAAACCGCCACCTACGTGGACGGCGAACTGCACGGCGAGTGGCGCCTGCGTTCCGCCTCCGGGGCGCTGATCGCCGAGCGGCACTACGACCATGGCGACGCCACCGGCACCTGGAAGCGCTTCCAGGACGGCGAACTGAGCTACCGCGCCACCTTCAAGAACGGTAAGCGCCAGGGCAAAGTGTTCGAGATCAGCCTCAACGGCAACCACACCTTTGCCCATTTCCAGGCCGGCCGGCTGGACGGCCCTTACCGGGAGACCACGCCGCAGGGCTACCCGCTTCTGCAAGGCCACTACCGGGACGGCCAGCGTCATGGCCGTTTCGTCGAATACAACGCCCAGGGCCGCGTGGAGCGCATTACCCCCTACCGGAACGGCCAGCGCCAGGGCGAGGGCTGGCTGCGGGACCGCGACGGCGAGCTGGTGAAAGCGCGTTGGGAGGACGGACGCCGGGTGACGCCCTAGAGCGCGCCCTGTCCGACCGGTATTCAGCGACGGCGGCTTATGGCTATGATGCGGGTTCCAGCCGAACAGGGACTTTCGTGATGCCGTTACTGCCACCACCACCGCTACCCGGCGGCTCCCGGGCCCGACGTCTTGCTCTGGCCCTGCTGGTGCTGCTGTCGCTGTCCGGCGCCGCCCGCGCCGACGAGATGTCGATCCATGTGATCCAGCGCGCCGACGCCGAAACGGTGCTGCCGGTGATCCGCCCGCTGCTGCCCGAAGGCGGCTACGCCAACGCCTACCAGGGCAAGCTGGTGATCCGCACCAACGACCGCAACTTCGATGAGATTCTCGGCGCCCTCGGCGACATGCCCGAGGTGCCGCGCACCGTCACCGTGCAGTTGCGCCGCCAGGGCGACAGCAGCGGCGCCGGCGGCGACATCCGCATCAACGGCCAGAGCGTGCACGCCGGCGCCAACACCGTCACCACCCGCCGCCAGGACCGCTACAGCATCAACACCCTGTCCGGCCACCCGGCGGGCATTAGCCAGGGCAGCCTGGTGGCCCTCACCGGCACCCAGTTCCCGGCGCTGCTGGCGCTCAAACAGGGCATCGACATCACCCCGGTGGTCACCAGCGACGGCCGGGTGCGCCTGACCATCGAACAGCGTTTCGACGAACCCGCCGGCCGACGGAGCGCCCGCACCCAGGAAGCCAGCAGCACCCTGGTGGTGACGCCGGGGCAGTGGCAGCCGCTCGGGCAGATCACCGTCAGCGAAAGCCAGTCCGCCACCGGCCTGGGCGGCGCCAGCACGCGCAGCGACCGCTTTTCCCTGCCCCTGGAAGTCAAAGTGGAGATCGGCGGCGAATAAAGCGAATTGTGGGAGCGGGCCCCGCCCGCTTCCACAAACAACAAAGCCCGGCTCAAGGCCGGGCTTTTTCATGGTGCTGCAAGCGTCGCGAAGGCTTAGCCGCGCTTGGCTTTCAGCTCCAGGCGACGGCGGTGCAGAACCGGCTCGGTGTAGCCGCTGGGCTGCTCGGCGCCCTCGAACACCAGGTCGCAGGAGGCCTTGAAGGCCAGGCTGCCGTCGAAGTCATCCGACATGTTGGTGTAGGTCGGGTCGCCGGCGTTTTGCTCGTCCACCACCTTGGCCATGCGCTTCATGGTTTCCATCACCTGGTCCTTGCTGACCACGTCATGCATCAACCAGTTGGCGATGTGCTGGCTGGAGATCCGGCAGGTGGCGCGGTCTTCCATCAGGCCCACGTTGTTGATGTCGGGCACCTTGGAGCAGCCCACGCCCTGGTCGATCCAGCGCACCACGTAACCGAGGATGCCCTGGGCGTTGTTGTCCAGCTCCTGCTGGATTTCCTCGGCGCTGAGCTCGCGGTCGAGCAGCGGGATGGTGAGGATGTCGTCCAGGGACGCGCGCTCGCGCTTGGCGATCTGATCCTGCACGTCCTGCACGTTGATCTCGTGGTAGTGGGTGGCGTGCAGGGTAGCGGCGGTCGGTGACGGCACCCAGGCGCAGTTGGCGCCGGCTTTCGGGTGGCCGGCCTTGGTGGCCATCATTTCCGCCATTTCATCGGGCTTGGGCCACATGCCCTTGCCGATCTGCGCCACGCCCTTGAGGCCGCACTCCAGACCGATGTCCACGTTCCAGTTCTCGTAGGCGTTGATCCAGGGCAGACCTTTCATGTCGCCCTTGCGCGCCATCGGACCGGCCTGCATGGAGGTGTGGATCTCGTCGCCGGTGCGGTCCAGGAAGCCGGTGTTGATGAAGATCACGCGGTCCTTGGCTTCGCGGATGCACTCCTTCAGGTTGACGGTGGTGCGGCGCTCTTCATCCATGATGCCGATCTTCAGGGTGTTCTCGGGCAAGCCGAGGGCGTCCTCGACGCGCTCGAACAGCTCCACCGCGAAGGCCACTTCCTCGGGGCCGTGCATTTTCGGCTTCACGATGTACACGGAGCCGGTGCGGCTGTTGCGCGGACCTTCGGTCTTCTTCAGGTCGTGCATGGCCGCCAGCACGGTGATCATGGCGTCCATGATGCCCTCGGGGATTTCCTCGCCGTTGTAGAGGATCGCCGGGTTGGTCATCAGGTGGCCCACGTTGCGCACCAGCTGCAGGGAGCGGCCCTGCAGGGTCAGGGTGGAGCCGTCCAGGGCGGTGTATTCGCGGTCCGGGTTGAGATCACGGGTGACGCGCTGGCCGCCTTTCTCGAAGCTCTCGCTCAGGTCGCCTTTCATCAGGCCCAGCCAGTTGCGGTACACCTCGACCTTCTCTTCGGCGTCCACCGCGGCCAC
The DNA here is from genome assembly GCF_964221125.1 of Alloalcanivorax sp. Classification (NCBI taxonomy): domain Bacteria; kingdom Pseudomonadati; phylum Pseudomonadota; class Gammaproteobacteria; order Oceanospirillales; family Alcanivoracaceae; genus Alloalcanivorax; species Alloalcanivorax sp. The sequence continues at coordinate 10,758 of NZ_CAXPXK010000009.1, read as the reverse complement.
GGAATCCTCGCAGTCCTGAATCGTGGTGATGGCGGACTCCATCAGCACGTCCTTCACGTGGGCCGGGTCCTCGGCGCCGATCGGGTGCTGATCGTCGATCTGGATTTCCGCGTGCAGGTTGTTGTGCTTGAGCAGCACGCCGTCCGGCTTGCCCGCGTCGCCGCGGTAGCCTTGCAGCTGGCTTTCGTCCTTCAGGCCGCTCTCGCCGTCCTTCAGGCGCACCACCAGCTTGCCGTCAACAATGGCGTAGCCGGTGCTGTCCTTGTGCGAGCCGTCGGCCAGCGGGAAATACTGGTCCAGGAAATCGCGGGCCCAGGCGATCACTTTGTCGCCGCGCTTGGGATTGTAGGCGCCGCCCTTCTCGGCCCCGCCTTCGTCGGAAATCATGTCGGTGCCGTAGAGGGCGTCATAGAGACTGCCCCAGCGGGCGTTGGCCGCGTTCAGGGCGAAGCGCGCGTTGCGCACCGGCACCACCAGCTGGGGACCGGCGATATGGGCGATTTCCTCGTCCACATTGGCGGTACCCACTTTGAAATCCTCGCCTTCGGGCAGCAGATAGCCGATCTCTTCGAGGAGTTCCTTGTACTCCTGAAAGTCGATCTTGGCGCCCTTCTTCTCCATGTGAAAGACGTCGATCACTTCCTGCATCTGGTCGCGCTTGGTGAGCAGCATCTCGTTGCGCGGCACCAGGTCCGCCAGGATGGTCTCCATCTGCGTCCAGAAATGATCCGCCTCCACACCGGTGCCGGGAGCGATCTCGTTGGCTACCAGGTCATGGAGTTCGGCGGCAATCTCAAGGCCACCTTTTTTGATTCGATCGGTCATGTGCTCCTACCTTTCAGGTCGAGAGTGCAAAGAGAGAGGGCCGGGGCGGCGGGCGGCCACCCTGCCGGCCACAGGGCGGTGCGTATTTTAGCGGAAACGGCGGCGCGAATCATGTGGCACGCGCGGCTGGCCGGTCACCTGGTGGTCCAGCCGCATGGACCACTAGCCGAACAGGTTCACCACGTCCAGCCGGTGGGCGCCGGCGCCGCCCTGGTTCTGGCCTTGTTCCAGGTGCTCGAAGTCGAACAGGCTGGTGTCGGCCAGCTGCGAGGGGGCGATGTTCTGGATCGAGGAAAAGATGCTCTCCACCCGGCCCGGGTGCTCCTTGTCCCAGCGCCGCAGCATGTCCTTCACCGCCTGGCGCTGCAGGTTCTCCTGGGAGCCGCACAGGTTGCAGGGAATAATCGGATACTGCTTGTAGCGCGCGAATTCGATGATGTCCTTTTCCCGGCAGTAGGCCAGCGGGCGGATCACCACGTTGCGGTTGTCGTCGCTGCGCAGCTTGGGCGGCATGGCTTTCATCTTGCCGCCGAAAAACATGTTCAGGAACAGGGTTTCCACGATGTCGTCACGGTGGTGGCCGAGGGCGATCTTGTTGGCGCCGATCTCCTCGGCGAAGCCGTACAGGCTGCCGCGCCGCAGGCGCGAGCACAGGCCGCAGGTGGTTTTCCCCTCCGGCACCTTCTCCTTGACGATGGAATAGGTGTCCTTTTCCAGGATATGGTAGTTCACCCCTTCTTTTTCCAGGTATTCGGGCAGCACATGCTCCGGGAAGCCGGGCTGCTTCTGGTCCAGGTTCACCGCCACCAGCTCGAAATCCACCGGCGCGGAGTGCTGCAGATTGCGCAGAATCTCCAGCATGGTGTAGGAATCCTTGCCGCCGGACAGGCACACCATCACCTTGTCGCCGTCCTGGATCATGTTGAAGTCGGCGATCGCCCGGCCGGTCTCGCGGCGCAGCTTCTTCTGCAGCTTGTTGAGACGGGTGCGGTGCTTGGCGTCCATTTGGGTGTCGGCGAAGGTATCGGCGGTGCTCATAGTCGGCTGTCGGATAGCGGAGAACGAATGGTGGAAAAGGCTCAGGTCACCTTGACCTTGCGAATCACGCGACGATACAGGGCCGGTGACCAGCGTTTCAAATAGAGCCCGGCCCCCTCGCGGCCGGCGATGATAACCTGATCGCGGCCGCGCTGCACGGCCTCCACCAGGCGCCGGGCGCACAGCGCCGGGTCCATGCCGTTGGCCTGCAGGTCGTCCATGCGGCCCTGGGCGCTGCCGTCGGCGGTGAGCGCGTTGACCGACACCTGGGTGCGGATAAAGCCCGGCAGCACCAGGGTCACGCGCACGCCGTTGTCGAATTCCTCGGCGCGCAGGGCCTCGAAGAAGCCGTGCAGGGCGTGCTTGCTGGCGCTGTAGGCGGAGCGTTTGGGGGTGGGCAGCTCGCCCACCAGCGAAGTGACCACCACGAAGCGGCCGCCGCCCTGGCGGATGAACGCCGGCAGCACCGCCTTGGTGAGCGCCACGGCGCCGAAGTAGTTCACCTCCATAATGCGCCGGTCCACGGCCATGTCGGTGTCGCGCACCAGCGAGCGCTGGGAAATGCCGCCGTTATGCACCACCTGGTCGAGCCGGCCGAAATGCCGCAGCACCGTTTCCGTGGCCGGCGCCATGGCGTCCTGGTCGGTCAGGTCCAGCGGCAGCACCAGGTGCTCGTCGGCGTTGACCAGCCCGGCGCGCACCCGCTCCAGCTCTTCGCGGCGGCGCGCCGAGAGCACCAGTTTGGCGCCGTAGCGGGCGTATTCGGAAGCCACCGCTTCACCGATGCCGGAAGAGGCACCGGTGATCCAGATCACCTGATCGGCCAGTGATGACGACATGCCGGTCTCCTGCAATGGGACATTGAATGCGTATCAATGTCCCGCATGCTAGCAGATCGGCCGGCCGCCGCGACTCATTTCAGTTCCCGGGAGGACAGCCCCAGCAGATGGCGGGCGACGATCAGTTGCTGGATTTGCTGGGTGCCTTCGAAGATGTCGATGATCTTGGAATCCCGCGCCAGCTTCTCCAACAGGTAACGCTCGGAGTAGCCCAGCTCGCCGCACAGCGCCACGCACTTGAGCGTCACGTCGTTGCCCATGCGGCCGGCCTTGGCCTTGCACATGGAGGCTTCCTTGGAATTGGCCTGGCCGTTGTCCGCCATCCAGGCCGCCTTGTAGGTCATCAGACGGGCCGCGTCCAGGTCCGCCTCCAGGCGGTAGAGCTCCAGTTCAATCGCACTGGAGTTATAAGGTGATTTCGAGAAATCCGCCTTAACCCCTTCTTTTTCCAGGATTTCCGTGGTGATTTCCAGCGCGGCGCGGGCCACGCCAAGGGCCATGGCGGCGACCATCGGCCGGGTATTGTCGAAGGTCTGCATGACCCCGCCGAAGGCCTTCTTGCGCGCCGCCTCGGTGTCGGCGATCTCCGCCGAGCCGAGCACATGGTCCAGGGGAATCCGGCACTCGGTGAAGGAGAGCGCGGCGGTATCGGAGATGCGCAGGCCCATCTTGTCCTCGACCCGCGCCAGCTGCATTCCGGGGTTGTCCCGGGGCACGATGAACGACTTGATCGCCGCCTTGCCCAGTGACTTGTCCAGGGTCGCCCACACCACCACGGCGTCACAGCGCTGGCCGCCGGTGCAGTAGATTTTCTCGCCGTTGAGCACCCACTCGTCGCCGTCGCGGCGGGCGGTGGTGCTGATCGCCGCCGAATCGGAGCCGGCGCCCGGCTCGGTGATCGCCATGGCGCAGTAGAGCTTGCCGTACTGCTCTTTCTGCTCCGCCGTGCCGACCGCCTGGATCGCCGCGTTACCCAGCCCGGAGGCCGGCAGGGACAGCATCAGGCCGGTGTCGCCCCAGCACATCTCCTCGACGCTGACGATGCCCATCAGGTTGCTGCCGTTCTTGACCGCCTCCGGATCGGCGTCCGCCTTGTCGCTTTTGCCACCGCCACGGGGGCGGCCGGCGGCGATCATCTGCGCCAGCGGCTTGAGCTCCGCCGGGGTGTCGCCATGCTCGATGCGGTCGTATTTGCGCGAGATCGGCCGGAACCCCTGCTCGGCGAGCTGGTGGGTCATGTTCTGAAGATTTTTCAGGGACTTGGGCAGTTCGAAATTGATCATGGCAACTCTCCTCACACCATCAGCGCGCCGTGCAGGGCCGACAGGCCACGCAGGTTCCGGTAGTACATTTCCAGCGGGTAGTCGCGCACGAAGCCGGCGCCGCCGAACACCTGCACGCCGTCGGTGGCGATGCGCATGGCTTTTTCCATGCTCTGCAGAAACGCCAGGTAGGCTTCGCGCTGGAACGGCAGGCCCTGTTCCGCGCGGCTGGCGGCCCGCCAGGTGAGAAGGCGCATGCCTTCGATCTCGATGCCCATGTCGGCGATCATGAAGGCCACCGACTGGCGCCGGGCGATCGCTTCACCGAACGCCTTGCGCTCCAGGGCGTAGGGCACGCACTGCTCCAGCACCGCCTGGCAGCACCCGGTGGCCAGCGCCGCCAGACCGATCCGCGACAGGCTCACCAGCCGCTCCAGATCGAAGTTGGCGAGACGCTGGGACGCCGGCACCCGCACCCCTTCCAGGGTCAGGGTGCCCGGCTCGGCGCTGCGCAGGCCCATGTAATCCTGCCGCGCCCGGCTCAGGCCGGGGCTGTCCGCCTCGACGATAAACGCCGCCGGGCCGTCGTCGGTGACGGCCACCACCAGGAACAGCTGACATTGTTCGACCAGCGGGATCAGGCATTTTTCGCCATCCAGGATATAATCGTCACCGTCGCGGCGGGCGCGGGTGTGCGGGTCGCCGGGCTCAAAGGTGGCGCGCGGCTCCGCCAGCGCCACCGCCGCCGGCACCGGCGCTTCGCTGGCGAAACGGGGCAGCCAGGCCTCGTGCTGGGCCTCGTCGCCGAAGTCCAGCAGCGCGTTAACCACGCCCAGCGGCGCCAGCGCCGCCAGGCTCTGGCTCAGGTCGCCCTCCCCCAGGTCCTCGCAGGCGAGCACATTGCCCATCGGCGAGCGCGGCAGGCCGGCACCGCCCAGGGCTTCGGGCAGGCTCATCAGGGTCAGGCCGAAGCCGGCGATGCCCGCCAGCACCCCGGGGTCGGCGGCGGCCGCTTCATCGGCGGCACGGGCGCCGGGCGCCATTGTTTGGGAGGCAAAGCGGCGCATGCCTTCGCGGCTGATGCGCTGCTCCTCGGACAATCTCAGGTCGATAGGCAAATCGGTGGACATGGCATCCTCATAAACCAATCAAACGTTTGTTTAACTCGACGAGTCTGGCACTATTTCGGTGTGACCGGCAAGTCATACCCTTGCTTTGGTACCAGCAAAGACTAAAGTGTGAACTATGACACAATGATAAAGTATGAGATGCAGCGTTCATCTCAGGGGCCGGACACCTTGAGAAGCAGCCAGGGGTGGCAAAAACCAGGCGGGCCTTTGCATTGAATAACAACATAAAGCTGGTTCTTTCCCACCGTCCCGAGCGCGCCCTGCGGCTGCGCCGGCAACTCATGGCCATCTATTCCTATCTGCTGCTTTGGGCCGGCACCGTGGTGGGCGTGGAAATCGCCGCCTTCGATCCGCGCACGCCCCACCTGCTGATCTTCGGCAGCCTGTTCGCCGCCAACCTGGTGGTGTTCGCACTGGTGCGCAGCGGCTTCACCGAGCGCTTCAAGGACCCCAGCCTGACCATGGTGCAGATGTTCGCCGGTATCGTGGTGATCACCCTGCTGCTCTATTACGCCCGCGAGCTGCGCGGCGCCCTGCTCAGTCTCTACCTGATCATGATGACGTTCGGGGTATTTTCCCTGGACCGCCGCCAGCAAATCGTGATGGCGGCGAGCGCCCAGCTGTCGTTCACGGTGCTGCTGGTCTATGAGTGGGTGCAGTTGCCGCTGACCCAGATTCTCGCCCTGTCGTTGAGCCAGTGGGGCGTGCTGGCGCTGATCCTCGCCTGGTTCGTCTACATGGGCGGCTATATCCACAATCTGCAGCAGCGCTTCCGCGCCCAGCGTGAATCCCTGCGCCAGGCCCACGACCGGCTGGCCAGCATCGCCATCCGCGACGAACTCACCGACCTGTTCAACCGCCGCCACTTCCTCGAGCGGCTGGAAGAGGAGCTGTCCCGCACCGACCGCGAACACATTCCCCTGCACATCGCGGTGGTGGACCTGGACCATTTCAAGAGCATCAACGACACCTACGGCCACCCCGCCGGGGACGAGGTGCTGAAACGCTTCGCCGCGCTCGCCAGCCAGTGCCTGCGGCGCTCCGACGTGCTCGCCCGCTACGGCGGCGAGGAGTTCGTGGTGCTGTTCCCGCAATCCGACCACGCGGATTGCGAGGCGGCCATGACCCGCCTGAAGGAAAAGTTCGCCGAGCAGCGCTATGACTTCGACCCGTCCCTGCGGATCACCCTGTCCTGCGGGCTGGCCGGCCATCACTGGGGCGAGTCCGCGCTGGCGTTCATCGAACGGGCCGACCAGGCGCTTTATCAGGCCAAAGCCGCCGGCCGCGACACCCTGCGCACCAGTTGCTAGCGGGCGCCGGTTTCAGGGGCGTCGGCAAGCGGGTATCCTTGCCGTCCCAATTAACGGCAGCGGCGACAGTATGAGCGGAATTTCCAACCCCCACCTGAAACACACCGTGGAAACCTACTTCGCCGGCCAGGGCGAGGAGGCCCCCTCCTGGGTGGAAACCCACGGCCTGATTTGCGCCTTCACCGTGGGGCCCTACGACGGCCCGGCGGATTTCGGTCTGGCGCTGGAGATGTCCTTGCCGGAGGCGGTGGCCGGGGCGCTGGACGAATTGCGCGGTCGGCTGCTCACCGACACCCTGGGCGGCGAGCGCATCAACCTGCCCTGTCTGCTCGACCCTTATCGCGAGGACGACGGCGCCGACCTGGCGTCCTGGTGCGCCGGTTTCCTGAGCGGCATGCTGCTGCATGAAGAACGCTGGCACAGCGACGAGGATGACGACCCCATGGCCACCTGGTTGCTGCCGATGCTGCTGATTTCCGGCGTCGACGATGACCCGGCGCTGGACGAAGTCTGGAACGACAGCCAGCTGGTACGGCAGATGGCCAACGGCATCCCCGACGTGCTGGAAGAAATGATGCTGCACTTCCAGGGGCCGGACGGCCCCCAGGGCTAATCCGGCTTGATCGACAGGTGGCTGATATCCGGCACCACCACTGCCTGCTCCTGTTTGAGCGGCTCCAAATCAGCGCCCGGTTCAGCCATGGACAGATGACTGATATCCGGCGCCGCCGCCGGCTGACCACGCTCTGAAGTGTCCAGGTCAGCCCCCACCGGCGCGACCTCGAAGGCACCACTGAAACCGGTGCCGCCGGTACGAATCGTGCCCACCGTTTCAATATCACCGCTGCGCTGATCGGCGCTCGCCGCCGGGGCTACAGCGGCCTCTGAGCCCTCCGCTTGCGGGGCGGCCGGGGCGGCAGCGGTGGGTTGCGACGCGGCTGTCGCGGCTCCACCGTCCACCGGCAGCAGCTCGCAGCGGGCGCCGGCCTGCCGCAGGGCCACCTGGAATTTGCGCGCCGTGGCTTCGTCCGCGTCCTTCTTGACCACCCGTGGTTTACCGCTGACCAGCAAGGCGGCCTTCTCTTCCGGCATCTTGAACAGGCGCGCCAGGTTCGCCGCCACCCGGTCGGCGTCGGCGCCGCCCATCAGCTCGCCGGTCAGGCGTACATGGTATCGGTTGTCGTCACTCATAAGGTCTCGCTTGCTGCCGGATAGGGTTCAGCGCCATTGCGCGGCGGCGTGCTCCGCCAGCGCGGCGATGGTCCGCGACGGGTTCAGCCCCAGGGAGCCGGGCACCGTGGCGCCGTCGACCACGAACAACTGAGGATAATTGAACACCTCACCGGCGTGGTTGACCACACCCTGTTTCACGGTATCGGCCATATTGCAGCCGCCCAGCGGGTGCGGCGTGATCAGGTTCTTGAACCAGCGCCAGGTGGCCGGCGTGTTGGCGCGCCCGCCGGTGACCTCGGTGAGCGCCAGATGGCGGTCCGCCAGCCCCTGCACCGCCTGCTCCGCCTTGCGGCAATCCCAGCTCAGACGCAGGCGGTCGCGCTTCCAGGGCGCGTACCAGCGGCGTCCCAGGTAGAAGCGGCCGCCCGGCTCGTCCCGGGCCTGCCCGAACCAGGGCATCATGTTCTCGAACGGGGTGTTGTCGCGGCGGTATTCCAGCAGCGCCGCCGCCAGCCGGGTGCGCGCCAGCTTGGGGTGTTTGCCGGCGTGGCGCAGCAGGTTGCCGAGCAGATCCGGAATGCCGCCGTCCTCGACGAAATAGCGCGCCCCGCCATCGCTGCCGTCCAGATAATCAATGGCGGAGGTAATCGTCGGTCCCCGGCTCGGCGCCAGATCGCGGTCGGGATAAAACGCCGGGGTGAAAAAGTCGCCGTTGCTGGTCCAGCCCCGCCCCAGCGCCCGGCTCAGCTTGGGCAGCGTCTTGTACTGATCGCGGCAGCGCAGCAGCAACTCGGTGGAGCCGACACTGCCGGCGGCGACGATCACCTTGTCGGCGCGGATCAGCCGCCAGGCGCGCGCGTCCAGGTCGTTGACGCCGACCTCGTAACCGCCGCCCTGCAGCGGCCGGATCCAGCGCACGTGGTGCAGCGGGCGGATCTCCGCGCCCTTCTGCTCGGCCCGCGCCAGATAGTTGAGGTCCAGGGTGTTCTTGGCCTGCACCGGGCAGCCCAGGTCGCAGTTGCCGCAGTGCACGCAGGTGCCCTGCGTGCGCCCCTGGGCGTTGGTCCAGGTCTTGCTGCGCGCATAGCTGTAGGCGTTGTCCAGGCCGTCGTGCCAGTCCGGATCGAAGCTGATCGCCTGGGGCACCACGCGAAAGCGGTGCCGCTGGCCGAGCTTGTCGGCGGCTTCGTGCATCAGGCGGGTACGCGGAGTCCATTGATGGTCCGGCAGGGTCTGCACATTGAGCATTTCGCCGCTGACCCGGAAATGCTCGCGCAGGGTGTCGAAGCGGATCGCCTCCGGCCAGCCGTGCTCGAACACTTCCGGCGGCGGCGCCACGCTGACATTGGCGTAGATCAGCGAGCCGCCGCCGACCCCCGCGCCCAGCGCCACGCTCATGTCGCCGAAATAGCGGAAATCCAGCCAGCCGTTCTGCTGCTCCGGCTGATCCTCGTCCCACAACCAGTCGCGCTGGCTGACGCTGGGGTAGTCCTCCGGCAGCCAGCGCCGTCCGCGTTCCAGCACCACCACCTTGTCCCCTTTTTCCGCCAGCCGGCAGGCCATCACGGCACCGCCGAAGCCGCTGCCGATAATCAGCGTGCTTACCCTTTCCATGGTTTATCCCCCGTGTGCCCGTGCGGGCACCAGTGCTTTTTTATGCACCATAATTCGGTCACCGCGCCTTGTCCACGCGGCGGCGGTCACCGAACCGTCACTCCGCTGTCACCGGCGCGTCCCGACGCCGACCTAGCCTGCCGGTACCGATCAAGGGACAACGTTCACGGGAGAAAACCATGCACGCGGATCTGTTGATACTGGCCCTGGCCGTGGTGTTCGCCGTCGTCTACCGGGTGCTGTTCCGGGAGCTGCCCCGCGAGCGCTGGCAATTCGTCGCTTCCCTGCCCCTGGCGAAAAACAGCGACGGCTCCTGGCGCGGCCTCAACCTCACCTTCTACGGCCTGTTCACCGGCCTCGCCGGCGGCCTGGGGGTGGCCACCTTCATCGTGCTCACCGGCGCCTCGCGGGTGCCGCTGGCCATCGCCCTGGGGCTCACCGCCGGGGTGCTCGCCATCTGCCTGCCGGCGGCCAAGATCATCGCCAGCGTGGTGGAGAAGAACCGCCACGGCTTCACCGTCGGCGGCGCCAGCTTCATCGGTATCCTGCTGGCGCCCCTGCTTCTATGGGGCGCGGACGCCATCGCCCGCGCCACCTGGCAGACCGCCCTGCCGATCATGCCGCTGCTCGCCGCCATGGCGATCGCCTATGTGCTCGGCGAAGGCGTCGGCCGCCTGGCCTGCATCAGCTTCGGCTGTTGCTACGGCAAGCCGGTGCACCTGGCGCCACGCTGGGCCAAGCGCTGCTTCGGCCGGCTGAACCACGTGTTCCTGGGCAAAACCAAGAAGATCGCCTTCGCCGGCGACATGGAAGCGGTCAGCGTGGTGCCGATCCAGGCGGTCACCTGCGTGCTGCACACCGCCCTGGCGCTGCTCTGCACCAGCCTGTTCTTCCACGGCCTGTACGCGGCGGCGTTCGCCCTCGCCCTGGTGGGCAGCCAGCTGTGGCGGGTCTACTCGGAATTCCTGCGCGCCGACTACCGCGGCGGCAGCCGCCGCTTCTCCGCCTACCAGAGCATGGCGCTGCTGGCCGCCGGCTACGGCGTATTGATCAGCCTGCTGCTGCCGGCCACCACGGCGGCCGCGCCCTCCCTCGGCGCCGGCCTGGAAGCGCTGTGGCGCCCGGGCGTGATCCTCAGCCTGCAGCTGATCACCCTGGGCATGTTCTTCTTCTCCGGCACCAGCACCATCACCACCGGCGAACTGCGCTTCGGCCTGGCCCCCGACTGGCGCGGCCAGGCCGGCTGCCACCCCGAACCCTCCAAAGACCCCGCCCCGGCCACCGAATCGAGCGTGTAGGAACGGACCTGTGGGAGCGGGCCCAGCCCGCGAAAGGGTGGCGCCAGCCACCCGGCGGGATTCCAGAGACCTTGTTTGTGCTGCCGTTAGAGGTCTCTCTGGGATCCTGCCGGGAGCTTCGCTCCCTTTCGCGGGCAAGCCCGCTCCCACAAACCTTGCTTCGTAGCGGCCGTGGCGGCTGGCGCCATTCAGGAGGTTCGGTCTCGGTGCTTGGGTCCAGGACTGTGTGAGGCAGGGAGCCGAACACAAGCCTCCAGGGATGGATTCAC
>NZ_CAXPXK010000008.1:0-19456 GCF_964221125.1 Alloalcanivorax sp. | reverse complement strand
CGTCGATACTGGAGGGCGTCTATCTGCTGCTGGTGAGCTGGCAGCTGGCGGTGCAGGCGTTTATTTTCCACCGCGCCTTCGCCATCGGCCCGTTGCTGGGCCTGGCGATGGCGTTCGGCCTGTTGATCCTCACCTTCATGCTGGTGGGCGCGCTGATGCCGGAGGTGCTGCAGGCCGGCCAGGCCGCGTAACGCCTCAGGTGCTGGTCAGGCAGCGCAGCGCCATGGCCGCCGCGGCGGTGCGGTTTTCCACCCCCAGTTTGCGGAACACCTGCTCCAGATGCTTGTTCACGGTGCGCGGGCTCAATGACAGGATCTGGCCGATTTCCCGGTTGGTCTTGCCCTGGGCGATCCACAGCAGCACCTGGGATTCCCGCCGGGTGAGCCGCAGTTGCTGGCGCAGCAGTTCGCTTTCCTCCTCGCCGTCCCGTTGCAGCAGCCGGAACAGCGGCTCGCCGGAGCCGGTGTCGCCCAGGTAGCGCAGGCGCAGCTCGCCGTTGTCGCTGTCCAGGGCGGACTGGTCGCCGGGCTCCGGGCGGCGCTCCAGCCAGCGGCGGATATGGGCCGCCAGCTGGCCAAGGCGTTCGTCGCGCTGGCCGCCGGCCTCGGCGATCAGGTGCTCGGCCTGCGGCGTGGCCCAGCGCCAGTGGCCCTGACGGTCGGTGGAAAACGACGCCTGGCCGAGCCGGTCCAGGGCGGTGTGGGCGCCCTGGGTCATGCGCGCGTTGTGCAGGTGCACGCGGATCCGCGCGATCAGCTCGTCCGGGCGCACCGGCTTGGTGACGTAGTCCACGCCGCCGGCTTCCAGGCCGCGCACCACATCCTCCGCGTCGGTGAGGCCGGTCATGAAAATCACCGGCACCGCCGCCAGTTCCGGGTGCCGTTTCAGACGGCGGCAGGTTTCGAAGCCGTCCATGTTGGGCATCACGGCGTCCATCAGTACCAGGTCGGGCACCATTTTTTCCGCGATCCCGAGAGCTTGTTCGCCTTCCAGGGCGACCAGGGCGGTGAGCCCGGCCTGGTCCAGGGCGTGGTGGATCATGCCCAGGGAATCCGGAGAGTCGTCCACCACCAGAATCACGTCCTTACGGACCGAAGGGGTCATGGGGTCTGCTCCAGCAATTTGATCAGGGCCTGGAAATCGAAGCGTTCCAGGGGCGCTTGCAGGGTGCCGACCAGGGAAGGCGGCAACCGCCGGTCCTGCTCGGCGCGCTGCAGGGCGTCGCGCAGGCCGGCCAGGTGGCCGATCTCCGCCAGGGCCAGCAGTTCATCGCGCAGGCCTTCGTCCAGGCGGATCTGGGACACCGGAATGCGCCGCGTCTCGCGCAGGTCGCCGTCCAGATGATGGCGCCAGGTCAGGTCCAGGTGGCGCGCCAGGGTGTCCAGCAGGCCGCCCAGTTTGAACGGTTTGATCAGGTAGTCATCGTGCAGGCCGGCGGGGGCGTCGGTCTGGCTCTCGCGGGCGTTGGCGGACAGCATCACCAGGCTGCCCCGGTAGCCGTTGGCGCGCAGCGCGGCGGCGGTTTGCCAGCCGTCCAGGCCGGGCATGGCGATGTCCAGCAGGATCAGGTCCGGGTTGCTTTGCCGGGCCATGTCCAGGCCGGTCTGGCCGTCCGGCGCTTCGGTGACCTGGAACCCCAGCGGCGTCAGCAGGTCGCTGACCAGGCCCCGGTGGGAGGGGTCGTCGTCCACCACCAACAGTGATTTGGGCGGCCCCTGGTAGCCCACCACCGGGCGCTGGCTGTCCCGGTCCGCGTCCGCGTGGGCAACGCTGGACAGCATCACCCAGAGTCGGAATTCACTGCCCTGGCCCGGCGTGCTGCTGACCTGCAGATCGCCGCCCATGATATCCACCAACAGCTTGGTGATGGTGAGCCCCAGGCCGGTGCCGTGCACCGCCGGCATGCCCGGTTTGCGGACCCGCTCGAAGGGCCGGAAGATGCGCTGCTGGTCTTCCTCGGCGATGCCCACGCCGGTGTCGCGGATGGTGAACTCGGCGACCTGGTTGCGGTAGCGGATATGCAGCACCACCCGGCCCTGGCTGGTGAATTTGATGGCGTTGGACAACAGGTTGATGAGCACCTGGCGCAGGCGCTTCTCATCGGTGGTCACCCATTCGGGGATGCGCCCCTGGCTGTGGAACTCAAAGCCGATGCCTTTTTCTTCCGCCTGCAACTGGAACATGGTGACCAGCTCGTCGATCAGTGAACGCACCCTGACCCGGTTGCGGTACAGCTCCAGGCGGCCGGCTTCGATCTTGGAGATTTCCAGCAGCCCTTCGATCAGATCGGAAAGATGGCCGGTGCTGCGGCGGATGGCCGCCACCGCGCCGCGCCGGTTTTCCGGTATCGAAGGGTCGTTCTCAAGCAGCTGGGCGTAGCCGAAGGCGGCGTTGAGCGGCGAGCGCAGCTCATGGCTGAGCCCGGTGAGGTAGCGGCTCTTGGCCTGGTTGGCGGCCTCCGCCAGTTCCTTGGCTTTCTGCAGTTTGCGGTCGGTCTTTTCGTGGGCTTTGATTTCCGCCATCAGCATGCGGGTCTGGCGGTGGGATTCTTCCTGGGCGACCACGCGGCTTTCGTGGGCCAGCACGAACAGCCAGGCCACCACGCCGCTGATAATGATCAGGATCGCGAACACCTTGGCCAGGGTGGTGGCCATCAGGTCGCGCACCTGCGGATCGGTGATCGCCACCTGGGTGTAGACCAGCGTCAGCAGGCCGGCCATCACCAGCGTGACCAGGGTCAGCAGCCCGACGAAATGCCCCAGGCGCGAGCGCAACTGAACCAGGATGGGGCGGGGCAGAATGCCGCCGAGCCAGTCCATCAGCTGTTCCTGAAAGCGGGCGTGGTGCTTGCAGGCGTCGTTGCAGCGCGCGTCCAGGGAGCAGCACAAAGAACAGATCGGGCCGTTGTAGGCCGGGCAGAACGCCATGTCCTCATCGTCGAAGCGATGCTCGCAGATGCAGCACGGGCGGCCGCGGGTGGCGGTGGCCGGCTCCGGGGTGCGGGCGATGTAGTAGCGGCCGTCGGTGAGCAGCGCGATCAGCGGCGACGCCACGAACGCGGTGAGCAGCGCCAGGAAGGAGGCCAGCGCCTCGGCGTCGCCGCCCCAGAACCCGCTGCGCGCCACCAGCCCCACCAGGGTCGCCATCACCATGGCGCCGAAGCCCACCGGGTTGATGTCGTACAGATAGGCCCGTTTGAATTCGATGCCCTTGGGGCTCAGCCCCAGCGGCTTGTTGATCACCAGGTCGGCGACCAGGGCGCCGATCCACGCCACCGCCACCATGGCGTAGCTGCCGAGGATGGATTCGAACGCCCGGTAGATGCCTATCTCCATCAACACCAGCGCGATCATCACGTTGAACACCAGCCACACCACCCGGCCCGGGTGGCTGTGGGTGAGGCGGGAAAAGAAGTTGCACCAGGCGATGGAGCCGGCGTAGGCGTTGGTCACGTTGATCTTCAGCTGCGACAGCACCACGAAAATACCCGCCAGCGCCATGAGCGTGGCCGGGTGCGCGGTGATATGGCTGAACGCCACCAGATACATGTGCATGGGTTCCTGGGCCTGGCTGTGCGGCAGCCCGTGGGAGAACGCCAGCACCGCCAGGAAGGAACCGGCCAGCGCCTTGAGCCCGCCGACGATGATCCAGCCCGGGCCGCCGGCCAGCATCGCCAGCCACCAGCGCCGGCGCTGTTTGCGCTCCGGCCCCGGCTCCGGCATGAAGCGCAGGAAGTCCACCTGCTCGCCGATCTGCGCCACCAGGGAAAACATCACCGTGGCGGCGGCGCCGAACAGCACCAGATTGAAGGCGCCGTCACCGCCCATGGCGCCGTCGAAGCCCTGCCAGCGGCTCAGTGACTCCGGGTCTTGAAACAGGATGAACACGAACGGCGCCAGCTGCAGCACCACCCAGACCGGCTGGGTCCACAGCTGGAAGCGGCTGATGTAGGTGATGCCGTGGGTCACCAGCGGTATCGCCACCAGAGAACTGACCACATAGCCCAGCGTCAGCGGCAGGCCGAACAGCACCTCCAGGGCCATGGCCATGATCGCCGCTTCCAGGGCGAAAAAAATAAAGGTGAAGGAGGCGTAGATCAGCGAGGTGAGGGTGGAGCCCAGATAACCGAAGCCGGCGCCGCGGGTGAGCAGATCGATGTCGACGCCGTAGCGGGCCGCGTAGTAACTCACCGGCAGGCCGAGCAGGAAAATCACCGCGCTGACCACGGCGATCGCCGCCACCGCGTTGGTGAAACCGTAGTTCAGCGTAATGGCGCCGCCGATGGCTTCCAGCGCCAGAAAGGAAATGGCCCCGAGCGCGGTGTTCGCCACCCGTCCTGCTGACCAGCGGCGCGCCGCCTTGCCGGTGAAGCGCAGGGCGAAGTCTTCCAGGGTCTGGTTGGCGACCCACTTATTGTAGTTGCGCCGCACCCGGAAGATGCGTTGTTCGATGGCCATGCCTGATCGTCCGCAATACCCGAAAGCCGGGCCAAGAAGAAAGCACGATTCGTGCCGTACCCCCGAAGCGTGGATACCCCAAGGGCGCAGCCTAGGGCCGGCGCCGGCGGCGCGGAATGCGTCAAATGACGTAGGGGCATGGCGTATTCGCCGAATGGGAGCGCACCGGCCGCCTTCACATACTCGTTAGCGAGGGTCGACGGAGCCATCGGGCTCCCGGGGATCCATGCATTTCGCTAACGAGGGGTTAACCATGAAGACACCGAAGCATTCCTTGCCGTCGCGTCCGCGCCGCCGTCTGCTGGCCGGGCTGCTGGCGTTGCCGGCGGTACTGGCGTTAAGCACGCCGTCGTTCGCCGCGCCGCCCACGTCCGAGGTCAACACCTCCGGCCTGGCGGTCACCGAAGACACCGTCAAAGTGGGCATCCTGCATTCCATTACCGGCACCATGGCGATCAGTGAGATCGGCTCGGTGCAGGCGGAGAAACTGGCCATCGAGCAGATCAACGCCCAGGGCGGCGTGCTCGGCCGGCAGATCGAATACGTTCAGGAAGACGGCGCCAGCGACTGGCCCACCTTCGCCGAGAAAGCGCGCAAGCTGCTGCGCCAGGACGACGTGGCGGCGATCTTCGGCTGCTGGACCTCCGCCTCACGCAAGGCGGTGCTGCCGGTGATCGAGCAGTTCAACGGCATGCTCTATTACCCGACCTTCTATGAAGGTCTGGAGCAATCCCCCAACGTGATCTACACCGGCCAGGAAGCCACCCAGCAGATTCTCGCCGGCATCGACTGGGCGGTGAAGGAGAAGGGCGCCAAGACCTTCTACCTGCTCGGCTCCGACTACATCTGGCCGCGTACTTCCAACAAGATCGCGCGTATTCACATCGAGAAGAAAGGTCTGAAGGTGGTGGGCGAGGAGTACTACCCGCTCGGCCACACCCAGTTCAACTCTGTGATAAACAAGATCAAGTTGCGTAAACCGGATGTGATCTTCGCCTCCGTGGTGGGCGGCTCCAACGTGGCCTTCTACAAGCAGATGAAAGCCGCCGGTGTCGATCTCACCGAAGAGGATCCGCTGCTGCTGACCATCTCCGTCACCGAGGATGAAATCCGCGGTATCGGCGGCGAGAACGTGGAAGGCGTGTACGCCTCCATGAAGTACTTCCAGAGCCTGGACAACCCCAATAACAAGGAGTTCGTGGCCGCGTTCAAGGAGCGCTGGGGCGACGACATGGTGATCGGCGACGTGACCCAGGCCGCCTATTTGGGCCCGTGGCTGTGGAAGGCGGCGGTGGAGAAAGCCGGTTCCTTCGACGTGGACAAGATTCGTGAAGCCTCTCCCGGCATTGAGTTCAAGAAAGCGCCGGAAGGCTATGTGCGCATCCATGAGAACCATCACCTGTGGTCGAAGACCCGCATCGGCGTGGCGCAGACCAACGGCCAGTACAAGGTGGTCCATGAAACCAAGGACCTGATGGAGCCGGATCCCTTCCCTGAAGGTTACAAGTAACCGTCCGTACCCGGCGCCCCCGGTGGGCGTCGGGATTTTTTAACCGCAGGGGAGCATTGCCATGTTTGCTGATTATTCCTCAACGGAATTGATGTCCATCTTTGCCATGCAGGGGTTCGCCGGTTTGTCCCTGTTTTCCGTGTTCGTTCTCATGGCAATGGGCCTGGCGATTATTTTCGGCCAGATGGGCGTGATCAACATGGCCCACGGGGAGTTCATGATCCTGGGGGCCTATACCACCTACCTGACTTCGCAGTTTTTCCAGAACCTGATGCCGGAGCTGTTCGCCGCTTCGTTCTTCTTCGCCATGGTGCTGGCATTCCTGGTCTCCGGTGCACTCGGCGCCTTTGTCGAATGGGCCATGGTCCGGCATCTGTACCGGCGGCCTCTGGATACGCTGCTGGCCACCTGGGGGCTGAGCCTGATTCTTCAGCAGGCCTACCGGTCGATCTTCGGCGCCCGGGAAGTGGGCGTGGACCTGCCGGACTGGATGATGGGCGCGTTTAACGTCACGGATTTCGTGCAACTGCCGATCAATGGCCTGTTCGTGATGGTGATCGCCCTGTCCATTGCGCTGGCGGTGTATCTGCTTATGTACCGCTCCGGCTGGGGCAAGAAAGTGCGCGCGGTGGTGCAGAACCGGCCGATGGCGGAAGCGGTGGGCATCAACACCGCCGGCGTCGACCGCGCCACCTTCGCGCTGGGGTGCGGCATCGCCGGGGTCGCCGGCAGCGCCTTCACCATGATCGGCTCCACCGGCCCGTCGTCCGGCCAGGCGTACATCGTCGATACCTTCCTGGTGGTGGTGTTCGGCGGCGCGCAAAGCCTGGTCGGCACCATTATTTCCGCCTTCGGTATCTCCCAGGCCCAATCCACCATGGAGTTCTTCCTGAGCGGTTCCATGGCCAAGGTCCTCACCCTGCTGGTGGTGGTGGGCATTCTCATGTTGCGTCCGGAAGGCCTGATGGCCTTGAAGGTCCGTCGCTAGGAGTCCGTGATGAAAACCAACTCTCCCCTTCAATGGCTGACCTCCCGGGAAGGCATCTACTACCTGCTGCTGGCCTTGCTGCTGGTGGTGGTGCTGCCGCTGCTGCTCGATCCCTTCCGCCTCAACATGGTGGGCAAGTATCTCACCTACGCCTTCGCCGCCATCGGCCTGGTGATGTGCTGGGGCAAGGCCGGCATTCTCAGCCTCGGCCAGGGCGTGTTCTTCGGCCTGGGTGGCTACTGCATGGCCATGTTTCTGAAACTGGAGGCGTCCACGCCGGAGGCCACCAAGAACCAGTCCACGCCGGGCATTCCGGATTTCATGGACTGGAACCAGATCACTGAGCTTCCGGGGTTCTGGCAGCCGTTCCACAGCTTCTCGTTCACCCTGATCGCGGTGATCGCGGTACCGGTCTTACTCGCCTTCATCATCGGCGTGGCCATGTTCAAGCGGCGCGTGGGCGGCGTTTACTTCGCCATTATCACCCAGGCCATCGCCGCCATTCTGACCATTCTTATCATCGGCCAGCAGGGGCTCACCGGCGGCGTCAACGGCATCACCGACCTGCAAACCCTGATGGGCTGGAATATCCGCACCGACATGGCCAAGACCACGCTCTACTTCGTCTGCGTCGGGCTGTTGTTCCTCAGCCTGCTGGTCGCGCGCCATGTGCAGAACGCCAAGCTGGGGCGGATTCTGGTGGCGATGCGCGACCAGGAAAACCGGGTGCGCTTCTCCGGTTACGACGTGGCCTCGTTCAAGGTGTTCGTGTTCTGCCTGGCGGCGGGCCTGGCGGGCATCGGCGGGGCGCTGTTCACCCTGCAGGTGGGCTTCATGTCGCCGTCGTTCGTGGGCATCGTGCCGTCCATCGAGATGGTGGTGTTCTGCGCGCTGGGCGGCCGTTACTCCCTGCTTGGCGGTGTCTACGGCGCCTTGCTGGTGAACGCGGCCAAGAGCGGCTTCTCCGAATCCTTCCCGGAACTCTGGCCCTACGCCATGGGGGCGCTGTTTATCGGTGTGGTGCTGGCCTTCCCCAACGGTCTGGCCGGGCTCTATGAGCGCTACATCATGCCGCTGGAAAAACGCCTGCCGGTGATCGGCAAGTACCTGGACAAGGACAAGCCCGCACCGCAGGCGCCGCCGGTGGTGTCCGATCAACTCAGCGCGGAGAAACCCTGATGAATGCACAAAAGGAAAACTTCCTGCTCGCCGTGGAAGGTCTGACGGTGTCGTTCGACGGCTTCAAGGCGGTGGACGACCTGTCCTTCTATCTCGACCCCAAGGAGATCCGCGTGATCATCGGCCCCAACGGCGCCGGCAAAACCACGGTGCTGGATCTGATCTGCGGTAAAACCCGCGCCACCGAGGGCTCGATACGCTTCGGCGGCAAGGAGCTCACCAAGATGAAGGAGCACCAGATCGTGCACGCCGGGGTGGGCCGCAAGTTCCAGAACCCTTCGGTGTTCGAGGACCTGACCGTGTTCGAGAACCTGGAGGTCTCCTACCCGCAGGGCCACACGGTGATGGGGGCGCTGGCGTTCAAACGGGACGCGGCGGTGGTCGAAGCGGTGGAAAGCATCGCTGAAACCATCTTCCTGAGCGACCAGCTCAACGAGCCCGCCGGGCTGCTCAGCCACGGCCAGAAGCAGTGGCTGGAAATCGGCATGTTGCTGATTCAGAAGCCGGACCTGCTGATGCTCGATGAGCCGGTAGCGGGCATGTCGGTGGCGGAACGCAAGAAGACCGCCGAGCTGCTGCGTGTGATCACCCGCGATCATACGGTGCTGGTGATCGAGCACGACATGCAGTTCGTCGGCGACATCGCCGACCGGGTCACCGTCATGCACCAGGGCAAGGTGCTCTCCGAAGGGTCCATCGAACACGTCAAGCAGGACCCGAAAGTCATCGAAGTCTACCTGGGGCACTGATCATGCTGAAAGTATCGAATCACTCCGTGGCCTACGGCCAGAGCACCATCATCCGCGACCTGAATCTGGACGTGAACGACAACGAGATCGTCGCGGTGGTGGGGCGCAACGGCATGGGCAAGACCACGCTGATGAAATCCCTGATCGGCATGACCCCCAGCCGTGCCGGCAGCCTGTCCCTGAACCACACCGACCTCAGCGCCATGAAAAGCTTTCAGCGGGTGCGCGCCGGGCTCGGTTTCGTGCCCCAGGGGCGAATGATTTTCCCCGCCCTCACGGTGCGCGAAAACATCGAGACCGGCCTGGCGGCGGTGGGCGAGAAGAAAGTGCCGCGCGACCTCTCTGAGCTGTTTCCGGTGCTGGAAGAAATGCAGCACCGGCGCGGCGGCAACCTGTCCGGCGGTCAGCAGCAGCAACTGGCGATCGCACGGGCACTGGCAACGCGCCCCAAGGTGCTGCTGCTGGACGAGCCCACCGAAGGTATCCAGCCCTCCATCATCCAGGAGATGGCGCGCACCCTGAAACGTATCCGCGACGAGCGCGGCCTGTCCATCGTGGTGTCCGAGCAGGTGCTCAGCTTCGTGATGGAGATCGCCGACCGGATTCTGGTGATCGAGAAAGGCGACATCGTTCACCAGGAAGACAAAGAGGACGCCGACCAGAACAAGATCGCCAGCTATCTGGCGGTCTGAATCCGCTCAACGAAAGCGAGGAGCCAAGTTATGCGACACGGTGATATTTCCAGCAGCAGCGATACCGTCGGGGTGGCGGTGGTCAACTATAAGATGCCGCGCCTGCACAGCCGCGCCGAGGTGCTCGATAACGCCCGCGCCATCGCCGAGATGATCAAGGGCATGAAGGTGGGCCTGCCGGGCATGGACCTGGTGGTGTTCCCGGAGTACAGCACCATGGGCATCATGTACGACCCGGATGAAATGATGGACACCGCCGCCTCCGTGCCCGGTGACGAGACCGCCATTTTCTCCGCCGCCTGCCGGGAAGCGAAAACCTGGGGCGTATTCTCCCTCACCGGCGAACGCCACGAGGAACACCCGCACAAATCCCCCTACAACACTCTGATTCTGATCAACGACCAGGGCGAAGTGGTGCAGAAGTACCGCAAGTGCATTCCCTGGTGCCCGATTGAAGGCTGGTACCCCGGCGACACCACCTATGTCACCGAAGGCCCCAAGGGCATGAAGCTCAGCCTGATCATCTGCGATGACGGCAACTACCCGGAGATCTGGCGCGACTGCGCCATGAAGGGCGCCGAGCTGATCGTGCGCTGCCAGGGCTATATGTACCCGGCCAAGGAGCAGCAGGTGATGATGTCCAAAAGCATGGCCTGGGCCAACAACTGCTATGTGGCGGTGGCCAACGCCGCCGGCTTTGACGGCGTCTACTCCTACTTCGGCCATTCGGCGATTATCGGCTTCGACGGCCGCACGCTCGGCGAGTGCGGCGAAGAGGAAATGGGCATTCAGTACGCCCAGCTCTCGATCAGCCAGATCCGCGACGCGCGCGCCAACGACCAGTCCCAGAACCATCTGTTCAAGCTGCTGCACCGGGGCTACACCGGCATCCACGATTCCGGCGACGGCGACAAGGGCATCGCGGACTGCCCGTTCGAGTTCTACCGCACCTGGGTCATGGACGCGCAGAAAGCCCAGGAAAACGTGGAAGCCATGACCCGCTCCACGGTGGGCGTGGCGGACTGTCCGGTGAAGGACCTGCCGGTGGACGGTAAAGAGAAAAATGCCTGAGGCCGCCATGCCCTTTATCAATGACCGCCTGCAGGAGAATCAGGAACGGCTGGCCCGGGAAGAACGGGCCAGCCGTCCGGAGCGGGCACCGCGCTTTGTGTTCGAGCCGGAAGCGGTGATGGCGCGCCTGCGTGCCCGCATTGTCGGTCAGGCGCCGGTGCTCGACGCCATGGAAGACATGTTGCGCGTGGTCAAGGCGGACATCGGCGACCCGCACCGGCCGCTGGCGGTGAATCTGTTCATGGGCCCCACCGGGGTGGGTAAAACCGAAACCGTGCGGCTGATCAGCGAAGCGATCCACGGCCGCGCGGACGGCTTCTGCCGTATCGACATGAATACCCTGGCCCAGGAGCACTACGCCGCCGCGCTCACCGGCGCGCCGCCGGGCTATGTGGGCAGCAAGGAAGGCCACACCCTGTTTGATGTGGATCTGATCCAGGGCAGTTTCAGCAAGCCCGGCATCGTGCTGTTCGACGAGCTGGAAAAAGCCAGCACCGAAGTGATCCGTTCGCTGCTCAATGTGCTGGAAAGCGGCCGGCTGCTGCTGTCCGGCGGCACCCGCAGCATCGATTTCCGCAACACCCTGATTTTCATGACCAGCAATGTGGGCGCCCGCGAGGCCGGCGATTACCGCGCCCGTTTCCGGCACGGCTGGCGGCACTGGCTGGGGCTGTCGCCACGCCATGAGGGCCGGGTTCTGGAGCGCGCCCTGCATCGCCGCTTCGACCCGGAATTCATCAACCGCATCGACCGGGTGCTGCCGTTTCAGCGGCTTGATGCCGCCTGGCTGGACACCCTGCTGGACATCGAGCTGGGCAAACTCAACCAGCGTCTGGCGCGGCGCCGCGCCCGCCTGGAGCTGGACAACGGCGCGCGCCAGTTTCTCTGCCGCGCCCACGACGACCGCTTCGGCGCCCGGGACCTGGCCCGCCGCCTGCGCGCCGAGCTGGAACCGGCGCTCGCCCGGGCCCTGCTGGAACGCCCCGCCGACGACACCTTTCTGGCGCTGCTCGACGGCGACCGGCTGAGCGTGGTGCCGGTGAACCGCTGAGCCGGGCAATACGTCATCTGACGTAGTCGCCGGGGCCTTTTCGCGAATGGTGAGCGGTGCGCCGATCACCGATATTGAAACCCACGGAATCACGCTTGCCCGAAAAACTGGAGGAACCGACACCATGGCTGAGACCATCATTAAAATCGATCTCGACACTTCGCCCTACGACAACGATATGGTGCACAACCGCTGGCATCCCGACATTCCCATGGCGGCGATGGTGAAGCCCGGCGACGACTTCATCGTTGAATGCCACGACTGGACCGGCGGCCAGATCCATAACGACGACAACGCCGAGGACGTGCGCGACGTGGACCTCACCCAGGTGCATTTCCTGTCCGGCCCGGTGGGCGTGGAAGGCGCCGAGCCCGGCGACCTGCTGGTGGTCGATATCCTCGACATCGGCACCTTCGAGGAAAGCCAGTGGGGCTTCAACGGCTTCTTCTCGAAGCAGAACGGCGGCGGCTTTCTCACCGAGCATTTCCCGGAAGCGCAGAAAACCATCTGGGACTTCAACGGCATGTTCACCAAGTCGCGGCATATTCCCGGCGTGGAGTTCGCCGGCCTGATTCACCCGGGGCTGATCGGTTGCCTGCCGTCCAAGGACATGCTCAACGAGTGGAACAGCCGCGAAAAAGAACTCTACGACACCGAGCCGG
Organism: Alloalcanivorax sp.; assembly: GCF_964221125.1. Taxonomy (NCBI): domain Bacteria; kingdom Pseudomonadati; phylum Pseudomonadota; class Gammaproteobacteria; order Oceanospirillales; family Alcanivoracaceae; genus Alloalcanivorax; species Alloalcanivorax sp. The sequence continues at coordinate 7,097 of NZ_CAXPXK010000008.1, read as the reverse complement.
ATCGCGTGCCCGGTTTGGTCAATCTGCCGTTCGCCGACACCGCCCATATGGGCAAACTCAAGGGCAGCGAGAAAGCGGCGGCCGCCGCCGAGGGCGCGCGCACCGTGCCGCCCCGCGAGCACGGCGGTAACTGCGACATCAAGGACCTGTCACGCGGTTCGCAAATTTACTTCCCGGTGTATGTGAAAGACGCCGGCCTGTCCGTGGGCGACCTGCACTTCAGCCAGGGCGACGGCGAGATCACCTTCTGCGGCGCCATCGAAATGGCCGGCTGGATTCACATGCGCGTCAACCTGATCAAAGGCGGCATGGAGAAGTACGCGATCAAGAACCCGATCTTCAAACCCAGCAAGATCGCGCCCAAGTACGACGACTACCTGATCTTCGAAGGCATCTCCGTGGACGAACAGGGCAAGCAGCACTACCTGGACGTGCACATCGCCTACCGCCAGGCCTGCCTGAACGCCATCGAATACCTGAAGAAGTTCGGCTATACCGGCGCCCAGGCCTACTCGCTGCTCGGCTGCGCGCCGGTGCAGGGCCACATCAGCGGGGTGGTGGACGTGCCCAACGCCTGCGCCACATTATGGCTGCCCACCGACATCTTCGACTTCGATCTCAAGCCCGGTGTCGACGGCCCGCAACACAGCGTCGCCGGCAGCACCGACGTGCCGCTGGCCAAGGATAAATAGGGGAGGGCGCCACGATGCCGTTGTACGACTATAAATGCACCGAGCACGGCCTGTTCCACGAGCTGGTGCCGGTGCAGGCGTCCGGGGAAGCCTGCCCCTGCCCCACCTGCGGCGTGCTGTCCGCGCGGGTGATCCTGGTCGCCCCGGAGGTACTGGACATGGCCCCGGAACGGCGCTCGGCCTTCGAGCGCAACGAACGGGCCCGCCACGAACCCCGGCGCGGCAACCAGCACTCGGAAAAGGAGCAGGGCTGCTGCCACCACGAACGCCACAAACCCAAGGTCTTCTACACCGCCGAAGGCAATAAGATGTTTCCGTCGGCGCGGCCCTGGATGATTAGCCACTGATTCAGTTAACAGTTAACAGTGAATAGTTAATAGCGACGCGGGCAACGCCCGTGGAGCCCGAAACGCAAGAGGCCGCGCCCAAACCCTGGGCGCGGCCTCTTTGCTCTCGGACCTGCGCATAGCCGGCCCGCGTCGCTGTTAACTATTCACTGTTAACCATTAACTAAAAAAGCACCATCCCGAGGCTTTCGGCGACGCAGGCGGGTTTGTCGCTGCCTTCCAGTTCGATGGTGACTTCGTTGCAGAGCAGGTAGCGGCCTTCGCCCTTGGCGGCCACGGATTTCATCACGAAGCGTCCGCGCACGCGGCCGCCGGCGGGGACCGGGGTCAGAAAGCGGCAGCTGTTGAGGCCGTAGTTAAGGCCCGCCTTGGCGCCTTCCACGGTGTAGATCTCGTCCTTGAACATGGGGATCAGTGACAGGGTCAGGTAGCCGTGGGCGATGGGGCCGCCCATGGGCGATTCCTTCTTGGCGCGTTCCACGTCCACGTGAATCCACTGGTGGTCGCCGGTGGCGTCGGCGAACTGGTTGATGCGCTCCTGGCTCACCGTCATCCATTCGGTGACGCCCAGTTCCTTGCCTTCCCAGCTTTTCAGCTCTTCCGGGCCGTTGATTGTCAGCATTGGTCTCTCCTCGAACGATTCAAAAAAAGAGATAGCTTCAGGCTTCACGCGGCAGGCTTCAAGCTCAAAAACAGCGGCGCCGGCGGCCGGCCGGCTTGTGGCCTGAGGCCGATGTTGTATCCTGCGTTCAGAGTTTCTTCGAGGTCTTCCATGCACATCCATATTCTCGGCGTCTGCGGCACCTTCATGGGGTCGCTGGCGCAGCTGGTCCGGGCCCAGGGGCACCGGGTCACCGGTTCCGACCAGAACGTCTACCCGCCGATGAGCGATCAGCTCAGCGCCGCCGGCATCGAGCTGATCCAGGGCTATGACCCCGCTCAGCTGGAGCCGGCCCCGGACCTGGTGGTGATCGGCAACGCCCTGAGCCGGGGCAACCCGGCGGTGGAGCATGTGCTGGACCAGGGCATGCCCTATACCTCCGGCGCCCAGCTGCTCGCCGAGGTGGTGCTGCCCGGCCGCTGGGTGCTGGCGGTGGCGGGCACCCACGGCAAGACCACCACCGCCTCCATGCTGGCCTGGATTCTGGAAGACGCGGGCCTCGATCCCGGCTATCTGATCGGCGGCGTGCCCGGTAACTTCGGCGTCTCCGCGCGGCTCGGCGGCACGCCGTTTTTCGTGGTCGAAGCGGACGAGTACGACACCGCCTTTTTCGACAAGCGCAGCAAGTTCGTGCACTACCGGCCGCGCACCGTGGTGCTCAACAATCTCGAGTTCGACCACGCGGATATCTTTCCGGACCTGGCCGCCATCCAGACCCAGTTTCACCATCTGCTGCGCACCGTGCCGTCCCTGGGCCGGGTGATTCTGCCCCACGGCGAAGCCGCTCTGGAGGAAACCCTGGCGCGGGGCTGCTGGAGCGAGGTGGAGCGGTTCGGCGAGCAGGCCGACCCGGGCTACCGGCTGGAACGTCCGGACGGCTCCCGCTTCACGGTGATGGAAAAGGGGACAGACATCGCCGTGGTGGACTGGTCGCTCACCGGCCGCCACAACGTCAACAACGCCATGGCGGCGCTGTTGGCGGCGCGCCATGTGGGCGTCACCCTGGAAGACGGTGCCGCCGCCCTGGGCCGCTTCCAGGGCGTGAAGCGCCGCATGGAGCTGCGCGGCGAGGTGGACGGCGTGCGCGTCTACGACGACTTCGCCCACCACCCCACGGCCATCGCCACCACCCTGGACGGCCTGCGCCGTCGGGTGGGCGACGAGCAGGTGCTGGCGGTGATCGAGCCCCGTTCCAACACCATGCGCCTGGGCCGCCACCGGGAGGCCCTGGCGGCAAGCGCCCGGGACGCGGATCAGGTGATCTGGTATCAGCCGCCGGGGCTGGAATGGTCCCTGGACGCGGTGGTCGCCGAGTCGCCGGTGCCGGCGCGGGTGGAAACCGACCTGGACGCCCTGGTGGCGTCGGTGGCGGCCCAGCCCGGGCCTCTTAGCGTGGTGGTGATGAGCAACGGCGGCTTCGGCGGCGTGCACGAAAAACTGCTGGCGGCGCTGCGACAGCGTTTGCCTCAAGGGAGTGAAACCCATGACGGATAGCACACGCCAGCGTGTCACCCTGGCGTTTACCGGCGCCTCCGGCGCCCCTTACGGGTTGCGGTTACTGCAGTGTCTGCTGAGAGCGGACTGCGAGGTGTTCGTGATCCTGTCCAAGGCGGCGCGGGTGGTGATCGGCATGGAGACCGATCTCAGCCTGCCCGCCGGCACCGGCAAGGCGGAAACCGTGTTGCGCGAGTACGCCGGCACTGACCAGGGCGCGCTCACCGTGTGCGGCCTGGAGCAGTGGACCGCGCCGGTGGCCTCGGGCTCCGGCGCGCCGGCGTCGATGGTGGTGTGCCCCTGTTCCACCGGCACCCTGTCGGCGATCGCCAGTGGCGCCAGTGACAATCTGATCGAGCGTGCCGCGGACGTGGCCCTCAAGGAGCGCCGCCAGCTGATTCTGGTGCCCCGGGAGAGCCCGTTCTCGGCGATTCATCTGGAAAACATGCTCAAGCTGGCCCGTCTGGGCGTCACCATCCTGCCGGCGGCGCCTGGGTTCTATCACCGCCCGCAAAGCGTCGACGATCTGATCGACTTCGTGGTGGCGCGGATTCTCGACCAGCTCGGCGTCGAGCAGACCCTGGTCAAGCGCTGGGGCGAGTGACCCCGGCGGCTCACAGAGAGTAACGCAACGGCAGGTTCACCCTGATCGGCTCGGAACCCAGCTCCGTGGGCGGTTCCGGGAAACGCAGCCGGCGCACCAGTTCCAGGGATTGCTGATCCAGAATACGGCTGTTCGAACTGCTGGTCAGCGTGACCGCCAGGGCACGACCGTTGCTGTCCACCAGGAAGCTTACTTCCACCACGCCCTGCTGGCGGCGCATCCGCGCCCGGGCCGGGTATTCCTTGTTGTATTCGATGGTGTCGCGGACCTTGCCCAGATAGCGATCCAGCAGGTTGTCGTGGTCGCCGCTTTTACGCACGCCCTCGCCGGGGTCACCGGCCATGCCTTTCTGGCCCTGGGGTTGCTGCTGGGCCTGGTCGGCGGTGCGGGTTTCGGTGTCCTGCTGCTGCGCGGGCGCCGCCGGTTCGGTTTCCGGCTCCGGCTCCGGCTCTGGTTCGGGCTCAGGCTCAGGCTCAGGTTCCGGCTTGGGCTCCGGTTTGGGTTCAGGCTTCGGCTTCGGTTTTGGCTTGGGTTCGGGTTTCGGTTCCGGCTTGGGCTTGGGTTCCGGCTTCGGCTCGGGCTTGGGTTCCGGGGCCGGCTCGGGGGCCGTGGCCACCGGGCTGTCGCTGGGCTTTTTCGCCAGGTTCAGGGTCACCGCCTGCTGTTGGCCCTCCTTGGCGGGGCGGCCACCGGCCAGGGTCATGCTGCCCACGCCCACCAGCAACACGGCATGGGCGGCGAGGGCCAGACTCCAGGCGAGAATCACGCGGGGTTTGGGCATCACGGTGTGTTCTTACTCCGGGTTACCAGGCGTACTTCTTCCACGCCGGCGTCGCGCAGGGTTTCCAGGCTGTTACGCAGCGTGCTGAGCGCGGTGTCGGCGTCGGCCATCAGGCGCACCGGCTGGGGCCCGTCGGTATCGGTGGGCGGTGCGGCGTCCACCGCGGTGGTGTCGGCGTTGGCCTCGGTCGCCGCGGCGGCGCGGCGGTGCTCGCGGATCAAATCCGCCATGCGTGCGGGGTCCACCGGCTCGCCCTGGTGCAGCAGCCGGCCTTCCTTGTCCAGCACCAGCATGAACTGCTCCAGGTTTTCCTCGGTGTCGGCGCTGGCGCTGTCCGGTGCTTCAACGTCCCCTTCCGGTCGCGGCGCCAGCTGGCCCGCCACCATAAAGAAGATCAACAGCAGAAAGACCACATTGATCAGCGGCAGCACCGGCTCCAGGGGCGGCCGGCGGCCGCTGTCCGGAGACTCCAGGTTCATGGCATCAGCTCCAGCTGCACGTCCTCGATACCGGCGGCGCGGGCCGCGTCCAGGGTGGCCAGGGCGGCTTGCAGCGGCGCGTCCGCTTCGCCGGTGATCAGCACGGTGGCGTCCCGCCCTTGCAGGCGCTCCGCCAGGTCCGACACCGCGTAGCGTTCGCCCTCCATCTCCACCTGGCCGTCGGCGGTGACGGTCAGCGTCAGCCAGTCCTGATCCTGGCGCTGCTCGCTGGCCTCGCTGGGCAGCACATTGACCGGCAGATCCTTCCAGTCGCCAAAGCGGCTGGCGAGCATGAAGAAGATCAACAGAATGAACACCACATCAATCAGTGGTGTCAGGCTGATGGTCGGGGAGCGATGGCGTTCCGGTTCCAGGTGCATGGATCAGCCGCCGACGGCGACCCGGCGCGGGGCCTGATCGCGGGCCGGTGCTTCGCTGTCCCGGGTTTGTCCGGCGCCTTGCCGGCGCACCTGGACCTTCAGGCGGGCCAGGCGGTCCTGCATTTTTTCACGGCACAGCTCAATGGTGCGGTCGGCCCAATGGAAGGCCGCCAAAGCGGGGATCGCCACGGTAAGACCGGCGGCGGTGGTGAGCAGCGCTTCCCAGATACCGCCGGACAGAATCGACGGGTCCACCTGGGAACCGGCGGCTTCCAGGGCCTGGAAGGCGCCGATCATGCCGAACACGGTGCCCAGCAGACCGATCAGCGGCGAAAGCGCACTGATCACTTCCAGGGTGCGCAGGCCGCCGCGCATGTCTTCCAGCGCCTCGCGGCCGCGCCGCAGGCTGTCCTCTTCCCAGCTGTCCGCGTCCATGGCCCGGTTGTGCCAGGCGCTCAACACCACCTGATCCACCGGCGAACGCCCGGCGTCGCCGACCACCGGCGTATCGCCGCGCTCCAGGCTTTCCAGCAGGGCGTCGGCCTGTTTGCTGGCCACCGGCCGCAGGCGGGCGAACTGGAGCATCTTGGTGAGCAGCGTGGCGAGGGCCACCACCGACAGCACCGCCAAAAGCCACATGGCGACGCCGCCGGCGACGAACCACTCGGGGAGTTGAAGCTGCAAGGAAGACATCATGTCCGGACTCCTGTTGGCGGGCGCATACCGCCATCACGGAAAAAGGGCAGAAAAAGGGCGATATCGCCAGAGAGCCGGAGTCTAGCATCTCGCGGGCTGAATGCAAGTCATTCCTATTTACATTTCAGGCGGCGGGTCCGGTGGGACCCGCGCTTGTGGGAGCTTGCCTTGCAAGCGAAAGGCCGGCTTTGCCGGCCGGCAAAGGTTGCCCCGCAGGATTCCAGAGTCCTTAGCGCTGGATCAGCGTGTAGTTGAAGTCGGACTCGATCGGCTCGCCGTCGGCGTTCAGCATTTCCACCGCATTGGTGGCTTTCTGCAGAAAACGGAACTGCTCGGACGGATCAGTGGGATTGAGGATGAACAGCGGGTAGGACTTGCCGTCCACGGATTGCCGCTCGGCGATCCAGTTGCCGCGGTCCACGTCACTGCCGCCGGCCTTGGCGCCGTCCAGAAACTTCTGGCGCAGTTCAAAGCGTGACGGTTGGTCCGCCTCATCCCGGTACAGCGTCAGGGTGGTCTGGATCCCGGAGCAGTCCGCGCAGGGCAGCACGCCCTGGTACACCGTTTTGCTGGCTTTGGGATCCGGTTGCGGCTCGGGGGCGGTCTGGCAGCCGGCCAGTGCGAACAGCGCGCCAAGCGTAAGAACGGAAAGGGCCTTTTTCATATTTGGTCTCCCTGACATCAATTAAGAAGTATCAGTATAGACCGCGCTGCGTGAACCGGTTCACAGCTTTAACAGTGTTTAACCGTGAAGAAGGGCTCAGTCCCGGCGGCGAGCCAGGTAGCGTTGCACCCCTTCCGCGATCAGGAAGACCACCCCCAGAGCGATTAGAAAGTACAGCAGAATCATGTTTCCCCAGACCAGTGAGTCAGCCGAAAGCTTGATGCCAAGCCATTTTTTGCATTTGAGAATAGGGCAGCCGGGGCCCTTAAAACAGTAACTTACTGTTAATGCTTGTAAGA
>NZ_CAXPXK010000007.1:0-4619 GCF_964221125.1 Alloalcanivorax sp. | reverse complement strand
CTTCGTTGTTCTTGTTGTGGCGGAAGGTCTGCCACTCGGCTTCGTTGGAGTGCGCCAGCACGATGCCGTCGAACGGAATCGCGCCCATGTGCTCGGTGCCGTTGTAGTTGCCCTCCTGGGTGGCGGTGAGCAACGGGTGCAGCACCTTGATCGGCGCCTTGAACATTTCCACGAACTCGAGCAGCCCCTGGTTGGCCCGGCACAGGCCGCCGGAAAAGCTGTAGGCGTCCGGGTCTTCCTGGGCGAATTCCTCCAGCTTGCGGATGTCCACCTTGCCCACCAGGGACGAGATGTCCTGGTTGTTTTCATCGCCGGGCTCGGTCTTGGCCACCGCCACCTGGTCGAGAATCGACGGGTAGCGGCGCACCACGCGGAACTGGCTCAGGTCGCCGCCGTAGTCCTTCAGGCGCTTCACCGCCCAGGGCGACATGATGGTGCGCACATAGCGGCGCGGAATGCCGTACTCCTCTTCCAGAATCGGGCCGTCCTCTTCGGCGTCGAACAGGCACAGCGGCGATTCGTTCACCGGCGAATCCTTGATGGCGTAGAACGGCACCTTCTGCATCAGCGCCTTGAGCTTTTCCGCCAGTGAGGACTTGCCGCCGCCCACCGGGCCGAGCAGATACAGAATCTGTTTCTTCTCTTCCAGGCCCTGAGCCGCGTGGCGGAAGTAACTGACGATGTTTTCGATTACGTCTTCCAGACCGTAGAACTCGTCGAAGGCCGGGTAGCGGCGGATCATTTTGTTGGAAAAAATCCGCGACAGGCGGGGGTCCTTGGAGGTGTCCACCAGCTCCGGCTCGCCGATGGCCATCAGCATACGTTCGGGGGCGGACGCGTAGACACCGGGGTCGCTTTTACAGAGGGCGAGATACTCTTCCAGGGACATCTCGTCTTCCTGGCCTGCTTCGAACCGGGCCTGATAGTGACGGAGAATACTCATGCTTTACTCCCTCCTGGCGGTGTGCCGCGCCTGCGGTGTGCCGCGAGACAAGTACGTATGGCGATACGTGTGAAAACTGTGTTCGGGGAAAAACCATGCGAGTTTCGTTCCAATCGCAAGGGGAACGAACGGGAAAAGGGTAAAAGCGGGCCCCGGTGCCGGTCGGCGGCACGAAAAAGGAGACTAAGGGTCCACGCCTGACGCATTCGGACGCTCCTGGCCGGCGGGCTGGCGCCGGCGGCTTAAGCGGGCGGAATCGAATCACTTCGGTTCTAGCATGGCGCTAAAACGAAAGCCAAGTCAAAAGCAAAAAATTTTTCCGGCGGGAACTTTTTTTATAAATAAACCAATTGTGGCGGGCGCGTTAATAACGCGCGAAGACGGCGCCGCCGGGCGGGGTCAGTGGCAGGCGCACTGAAAGCGGCGGCCGTCCTCCAGGCGCAGGGCGGTCAGGCAGCCGCCCCAGACGCAGCCGGTATCCAGGGCTTCCACCCCGGCGGTGCCGGTGCGGCCCTCCAGGGCGGCCCAGTGGCCGAACAGCACGCGGACGTCCCGTTCACGGCGCTGTGGGTGTTCAAACCAGGGCATAAAGCCGGCCGGTGGCTGGTCCGGCTCGCCCTTGCTGCCCAGGTCCAGCTCGCCGGCGTCGTTGACGAAGCGCATGCGGGTGAAATAGTTGGTGATCACCCGCCAGCGGTCGGTGCCTTCCAGGCCGTCGTGCCAGCCGGCGGGGCTGTTGCCGTACATGTTGGCGAAGAACGCCTCGGCCTTGTCCGGCGACGCCAGCACGGTTTCCACTTCCAGGGCGCGGGCGCGGGCCTCGTCCAGCCGCCACAGCGGCGGCAGGCCGGCGTGGGTCATCACCGCCTGGAATTCGGGCACCTCCACCAGCAGCGGCCGGCTCTGCAGCCAGCCCAGCAGGTCATCCCGGTCCGGGGCGTCCAGAATCGGCTGCAGGGTGTCCTTGCTCTTCAGGCCGGCGTGGCCGTGGGACGCCGCCAGCAGGTGCAGGTCGTGGTTGCCCAGCACCACGCGGACGTTGTCCCGCAGCTGGTACACCCGGCGCAGGGCGCCCAGCGAGTCCGGGCCGCGGTTGACCAGGTCGCCGGCCAGCAGCAGCCGGTCGCGGTCCGGGTTGAAACCGATCTCATCGAGAAGGGCGTCGAAGGGGGCCAGGCAGCCCTGCAGGTCGCCGATCGCGTAGGTACTCATGGCCGGCCCCTCAGTGCAGCGCGCGCGGCACGGCGAGGGTGAAGGCGGGCACTTCCGCGTCGAAGCAGGTGCCATCTTCGGCGATCATCTGGTAACTGCCTTCCATGGTGCCCACTTCGGTTTCCAGGATGGCGCCGCTGGAGTAATGAAACTCCTGGCCCGGCGCGATGCTGGGCTGTTCGCCCACCACGCCTTCACCGTGCACCTCGCGGGAGCGTTCCTCGCCGTCGGTGATCACCCAGTGACGGGTGAGCAGACGCGCGGTTACCGCGCCCCGGTTGAGGATGCGGATGTGGTAGGCGAACACCCAGCGCTGGCCGTCCTCGTCGCTCTGATCGGGCAGATACTCGGTTTCCACGGTGACCTGCATGCGGTAGCGGTCGGTATCGATGGCGGTGTCGTCCACGGCGGTCATGGCGTCGGCTCCTTGGTTGTTCCGGGTCCCGGCTTCGGCGCGGTGGCGTTGGCCAGGGTCACGTAGTCCGCGACGGACAGGTGATCCGGGCGCAGGCCGGGATCGATGCCGGCGGTGTCGAACACCTCCGGGGCGATCAGTGTTTTCAGGCTGTTGCGGATCGCCTTGCGGCGCTGGCTGAACGCCTGCGCCACCAGCCGGCTCAGCCAGGCCGGGTCATCCGCCGGCCACGGCGGGCGGGCGTAGGGAATCAGGCGCACCACGGCGGAATCCACCTTGGGGGGCGGTTGAAACGCCCCGGGCGGCACCGGAAACAGGTAATCCGCCTGACAATGATACTGCACCATCACCGACAGGCGCCCGTAATCCTTGCCGCCGGGGGCGGCGGTGAGCCGCTCCACCACTTCCTTCTGCAGCATGAAGGTCATGTCGGCGATGGCGCCGGTCTGCGCCAGCAGGTGGAAAATCAGCGGTGTGGAGATGTTGTAGGGCAGATTGCCGACCACCCGCAACGGGCCTTGCTCGGCGAGGGCGGTGAAGTCGAAACGCAGGGCGTCGCTCTGGTGGATGGTGAGGCGGTCTTCCGGCACCTGGTCGCGCAGCCGGCCGATCAGGTCCCGGTCCAGTTCCACCACCGTCAGGTGCGCCACCTGTTCCAGCAGCGGGAACGTCAGGGCGCCCTGGCCGGGGCCGATTTCCACCACGGTCTCGCCGTCGCGGGGCGCCACCGAGCGCACCAGCCGGTCGATGATCTCGGCGTCGTGCAGGAAGTGCTGGCCGAAGCGTTTGCGGGCGCGATGTTCGCTCATGGGCTCTCCTGGCCTTCGGTGCGGGCGGCCAGATCCGCCGCCAGGCGGGTGGCGGCCAGCAGGCTGCCGGCGCGGGCCCGGCCGGTGCCGGCCAGGTCGAAGGCGGTGCCGTGGTCCACCGAGGTGCGGATGAACGGCAGCCCCAGGGTCAGGTTCACCGCCTCGCCGAAGCCGGCGTATTTCAGCACCGGCAGGCCCTGGTCGTGGTACATGGCGAGCACCGCGTCGTGTTGCGCCAGCAGGTCCGGTTGGAAGGCGGTGTCCGCCGGCACCGGGCCGGTCAGCTGCAGGCCCTGGTCGCGCAGGCGCGCCAGGGTGGGAATGATCACATCCAGTTCCTCGCGGCCCAGGTGGCCGCCTTCGCCGGCGTGGGGGTTGAGCCCCAGCACCAGAATTCGGGGGCGCGGCAGGGCGAACTTGCGGCGCAGGTCGTCGTGCAGGATGGTCAGGGTGCGCGTCAGGGCGGCGTCGGTGATGGCCGCCGGCACCCGCGCCAGGGGCAGGTGGGTGGTGGCCAGCGCCACCCGCAGGTCGCCGGCGGTAAGCATCATCACCACCTGGTCGACGCCGGCCCGCTCGGCCAGGAATTCGGTGTGGCCGGTGAAGGCGGGGTCGGCGCCGTCACAGATGATGTTCTTGGCCACCGGCGCGGTGACCATGGCGGCGAAGGTGCCGTCCAGGCAGCCGTCGGCGGCCCGCTCCAGCATCGCCAGGGTGCCGGCGCCGGTGGCCGGGTCAGGCTGTCCGGCGGTCACGGTGGCGCCGGCCGGACAGTGCCACAGCACGGCGCCGTGCTCCGGCGCGGGCCGGCCCGGCGCCCATTCCGGCAACGGCAGTTCCAGGCCGAGCGCGGCGGCCCGCGCCGCCAGCACGTCACGGTCGGCGAGCAGCACCAGGGGCAGGTCCGGCAGGGCCGCGGGCAGCGCGGCCAGCAGGTCCGGGCCGATGCCGGCCGGATCGCCGGCGGTGATGGCGATCGGGCGCCGTTTCATGATTGCAGGCGGATATCCACGTAGGCTTCCGCGCGCTGCTCCTGCAGCCAGGTTTGCAGCTCTTCGTCGAAGCGGCGCTTCTGCAGCGCCTTGCGGGCCTGCAGCTCGCGGAACTGGTCGCTCATGTCCGCTTCCCGGGTCTCTTCCACGCGCAGGAAGTGCCAACCGAACTGGCTTTCGAACACCGGTGACAGCTGGCCGGGCGGGGTTTCCACCATCATCTGCTCGAACTCGGGCACCATTTCGCC